>JAIPJP010000002.1 GCA_021734105.1 Candidatus Woesearchaeota archaeon | reverse complement strand
AGTTTGCGAAGCAAACTACACTACATGAAAAAAAGAGAATTCGCATGGCAAATCATCACCTACAATCTTGAGAAGCTAAGTCAAAGCAGTAAATCTTTGCTTTACTGGCTCTGGAGAGCAATCACTTTGAACAAGCCCGCTCTTACATAACCTTTTTAAACAATACCTGACACCATTAATATATGAACTTTTCTTCAAAAGTATTCTTAGCACCCATGGCAGGAATTACCGATCCTGCATTTCGCGCAGTGTGTGCTAAGAGTGGCGCGGGAATGACTGTTACTGAATTAGTGAGTGCTCAAGGAATTCTAAAAAATAACGAGAAAACAAAAGAAATGATTGCACGAGCAGAACAAGAAAAAAAATTTGCAATTCAATTATTTGGTAGTGATCCTACTTGTATGGCAAAAGCTGCAGAAATAATTTCGTCCTATTGTGATATAATTGACATTAACATGGGTTGTCCTGTTGATAAGGTGTGTAAACTTGGCGGAGGTAGTGCACTCTTGCAAAATCCGCAACTCGCAGGAGAAATCGTTCATAAAATGGCGTGTGCAGTTAACAATCCTATTACTGCCAAAATGCGTATTGGTCTTTCTAATCCTAATGAAAATCTTGCTATTGCACTTGCGAAAGCTTGCGAAGATAATGGAGCAAGTATGATCACTGTTCATGGCCGCATGCAAGTACAAAAATATAGTGGTAGTGCTAATTGGAAGAAAATTAAGGAAGTAAAAGATGCAGTAAATATTCCTGTTGTAGGCAATGGCGATATTTCAACACCTGAGCTTGCTAAGCTTCGACTTCAAACAACAAACTACGTCTCAATTGGACGTGCTTGCTCAGGCAATCCGCTGCTCTTCAAAGAAATAACAACGTATTTAGATACTGGCAAATACGAAGATATTACGCCTCACCTGCGTTTAAGTATGTTTGAACAATATCTTGATTTTGCTCAAGAATTTGGTACATCTCTTGTCACACAGCGATTGCAAGCGCAGCATTTTACAAAAGGATTTCAAGGCGCGTCTGAAGCTCGACTACAACTCAACGCCGCACAAACGCCTACAGAACTTTTAACTATTGTTTCTTCTCTTTTAGAACCGTTTCTAACCACAAAATAATGAACTATTTTATCGCTTTACAAATTTTTTAAGGATTGCAAATTACAAGAATGCTATAAAGGATAAAAACTAATTTTAACTGTTAATAAAACATTATTCTTATAGACAACTATTTTGCAATAGATGAACTAATTTCTTTTTAAATAGAGCCCTACAATCACAACATTAATAAGTTCTAAAACTATAAAATTCTTTATGGGGTTTGTTGCAGGTATTGATGAAGCAGGAAGAGGTCCAGTTCTGGGTCCTATGGTTATGGCTGTTGTTGCTGGTGAGCAAAAAGATGTTGATTTTTTAAATCAAATTGGTGTGAAAGATTCTAAGCTGCTAACACCTATTAAGCGTAATAAACTTGCTCGCATTATTAAACAACGCTTACCACATGCAATTATTAAAGTTTCTCCAAAAGACATTGATAAGTCAATTAGTAATCCTCATTCTTCACTTAATGATTTAGAAGCATTCACCTCTGGCAAACTTATTAAACGACTTATTCAAAAAGTTAGCGTACAAAAAATAATTCTTGATCTGCCAAGTAAGAATAAAGAGGATTATGTTGCAAAAGTGCGAAGTCAGCTTTCTTTTCCTGCTAGCGCAATTCCTATTCTTGCAGAGTATAAAGCAGACTTAAACCACGCACAAGTTGCTGCTGCATCAATTCTTGCTAAAGTTACTCGTGATAAAGCTATAGAAAAAATGGCTAAAAAACTCAATCTCCGATTAGGTTCTGGTTATCCAGCAGACGCAAATACTATTCATTGTCTTTATGAGAATTTCAACAAACTTAAAGAATATGAATTTGTGCGTCTCGAATGGAAGACAACAAAAGAACTTCTCAACAAAAAAAGACAAACAACATTAAAAACATTCACTTAAAAATAATAAAAATCTTTGCAAACATCATGCTCGCGCCTTAAAGAGTGAGAAAGTACGCTCCAAAGAAAAAATTTTCAGTACATTTTTTTAATATAGTTCTTAGTAGCACTAGACTCTTTGAAGTAAAGTATATAAATACGCCTTGTTATAAAGAGTGTATGAAAAAACGTGAGCGCGTTCTACAAGCAATTATGCTACTTATAATAAGTATTCTTGTGCTCATACCGTTTAGTTTGGCTAATGACATCTATTATTATGATTCATTAATACTAAATCAAACAATTACCAACGAGCTTACTATTATTCCAGATACAAGTACATATGATGTTAATTATATTACTATTGAGCTTGAATTAATTCCTCAAGAATCGCCTCGACAAACAGTGCTTAATCAAGAGTTTATTCCAAAGCCTAAAGAGATTACAGATAATAATATACTTTTTCATTGGGAAAATCCTCAAGAGTTGCGTGTTGACATAAGCTCAAGTGCAAATATACAAACAAATGCTACAAGGATACACGTCAAAGAAAAAATTCCTTTCCCTATAAAACAGGTACCGGTTAGCATTCAAAAATATCTTGATACAACGGAGTATATTGATAGTAATGATGAAATTGAGCATACTGCTTTTTTGCTTGCTAACGGTGTTGATGATTTATATGAACTCGAGTTTGCATTTGCTCAGTGGGTGAATAAAGAAATTTCATATAATCTTTCCACCATTACCAGCGATGTTAATCAACCTTCTAGTTGGGTGTATGAAAATCGTTATGGTGTATGTGATGAAATAACTAATTTATTTATTTCTTTTAATCGTGCTGTTGGTGTTCCTGCTCGGTTTGTCTCAGGTATCGCGTATAGCGATCTTATCGAAACAAAATGGGGTAATCATGGTTGGGCTGAAATATATTTTCCAGACGTTGGTTGGGTGCCGTTTGATGTAACCTATGAACAGTATGGTTTTGTTGACGCCACGCATATTGAACTTGCTAAACGTGTTGATGGAAGTTACCCTTCAGTAAAATATGCAACGCGTGGACAAGGATTTGATTTTAAACCTTCTGAATTAACATTTAAAACAGATATCGTGCGTACTGGCGATAGCATAAAGCCATTAACCAGCGTCTCAATTACTCCGCAAGAACCTCTTATTGGTTTTGAATCATATAATCTTGTTAGTGCAACTATTAAGAACAATCAGGATTTTTATGTTGTTGAGGAAATTAATCTTGCTAAAACAGAAGGATTAACTTTTTTTGATGAATTACAACAAAGAGTATTGCTTAAGCCTTTTGAAGAGAAGAAATTATTTTGGTTGGTTAAAGTTGATGATAGTTTAACAAATGATTTTGTATACACATTTCCACTAACAGCATTTACTTCTCAAAAAGAAAACGTGGAAACTTTTTTTAAAGTAGAGCAAAGTGGAGAAAAATATAGTAAATTATATATGGAACAATTTTTGGTTTTAAGTGAAGAAAAAGAAGTGGTAATTAATTGCGAAGGAAAAAATAATATTTTGTTCGGTAATACTTTACTAATCACCTGTTCTTTTAGTAAAGATGAGTTTCCTATTTCTCTTTGTTTAGAAGATAATTGTCAAGTTTTGCAAAGCAAGAGTGATGCAATAACAATTACTCCCGATACGTCTATGTTGGGTGTTCATACGGTTGTTGTAGAATCTGCAGATAAAGAATATCAGACGTTTGTAACGTATAAAGTGAGCGATACACCTCATCTAGAAATTACTCAAGCACATATGCCTAATGTAGTTCATTTTGATGAGCAAACGCGCATTAAACTCTTTGTTAATAAAACATCTTTATCTCACCCTACAGATGTGCACATCCTCTTAACTAATGGTCTTATTGCTGAATCGTGGGATTTTACTACGTTTAGTGAAAGTAAAGCGTTTGAAGTGATTATTGAAGGGCAAACATTAGCGCTAGGTAAAAATACATTCGTGGCAAGCGCTATGTTTACTGATAATGAGGGAAAAATTATTACTCAAGAAGAAGTGATATACACGACCATGGTTGCAGATACATTCGGTCAGAAAATTATTGGTTGTATAAATAGATTTTCTATTCAAGTAAATAAAATTGGAACAGCCCTTGGTGAGAAACTTGTTGGTAAAACAAGACCGCAGCTCCAACGATTTCTTGTTATGCTCATAACATTTATCATTCTCTCGTTATGTATAGCAACAATGATTTTTGTAATAAAAAGTGTAAAAAGAATAATCGTAAGAAAATAAGACGTAAGATTTATTCAACAAATTCTCCTGCTGCATTATCTATTTTTTGTGCAACCGTTCCACGCTTTCCGCAGTAGGGACAAACGTGCACAGGAAATTCAGGATTTTTCTTAAAAGAATAGCCACATTCATGACAAATATATTCTTTAAGATCAAAAAATGAATCTGCGCTTCCTAATACTTCTCTTGAGGGTTCAGAAGAGAGCGTATTTTCTCGTAAGGGTTGTTTTCGCTCAGAGACATCTGCAAATCCTGTTCTAGTGAGTCGCGGACTTCCAACATCATAACAATCTTTGCATACAAAGCCCTTTCCTTCAGGAAGTGCTCGCGTGTTATCCGCAGTTAATACTACACCACATTTTGAGCAAGTTAATTGTAAATCCATCATAAGACATCCTCGTTTGCCTTATTTTTAGATGTACATCTATTTAAAGTTTATGAGGTCGCTTAAAAAGAAGCTTAAAAAAAGTTATTTTCGCAACACACCATTATTTTCGGTTCTATTTTTGAAAGAAATTAATGTATCTACTGCGAAGAATTATTCTCACTCTACTTAAAAGAACTTATCAAGAAATGAACTCACAATAGAAGTAATGCTCATGCCATCATGTTCTTTTTAAGCATAACCCAACACCATTTTACACTTTTAAAGCGTAAAATTTGTTTGTCTAAAAAATCTTCAAGACAATATACCAAATTATTCTGGACAACGCCTTGTTTTCGCAATATTTAAAAGGAATAAAGCCTCAGATGTATTTAAAAAGAGGATTATATGTATGAGAAGAAAAAAAGGCGTGCCATCGTGGCTTCTCATCGCGTTGGGCGGTATGATTGCAGCATATGCATCATTTATTAATGAACGGCTCAACAACAGCCCAGCTATGAAAGTATTTATGTACATCGGTATTGCAATCGCTGCATTTGGCGTGCTTAAAATTATTATTGCATGGTGGAAAAATAAAGGTCATATAACTGAAGAAAAAATTGCCCAAAAAATTGCAGGGATGCCCCTGCCTACTCCCCGTATCATCTTATGTCCTAGGTGCAAAGCAAAAAATTATAACACATCACATTATTGTCATATGTGTGGGATGAAATTACAATGAAAACTGATTTTTTTGACGTGCTAGAAAGTCGACGTTCTATTCGTATGTATCGCGCTACACCTATTGATCAAACTGAATTAGGTTTGTTAGTGGAAATGGGTATGAAAGCCCCAACAGCAGGTAATTTGCAAGATTATCGGTTCATTATTTCAACTAATAAAAATATTATTTACCAGCTTCCTGACCTGTGTATGGATCAAATGTGGATAACATCTGCTCCAGCAATTATTGTCGTTTGTTCGCAACCAAAAGAGCAAGCCAAGTGGTTTGGTGAGCGTGGTCGTCACGTTTTTGCAACACAAAATGCTGCTGCTGCCACGCAAAACATTCTTCTAGCTGCGCATGCATTAGGTTTGGGTGCGTGTTGGATAGGGGGATTTGACCAAGAACAGGTTGATAAGCTCTTTGGTGTCACGGGTAATGGTCGTGTAGAAAGTATTATTACTATTGGTTATCCTGCGGAGCATGCACAGCCTAAAGATGAGCTTGGTATTGCAATGGGCATGTATTTTGATACGTGGGGCAATAATAAAGGTGATAAAGTCCTCATCCATAAAGATTATTCTCTTAAACTGAATACTTATCGACAAAAAGCAAAAGAGCAAGCTAAAGATACATCCAGTAAGAGTGTTGTTTGGCTTAAGAGTATAAAAGATAAAATTAAACAGCGTCATGATAAATATAAAGAATCGTTAGAAAAATCGTCTAAAAATCAAAAATAGCACTGCTCAAGCACGCATAACCTTTTTAAGCAAACGCAATACACTCCTTTCTATGTCTACAATTCTTTTTCCTCACGAGTCTGCTCGACCTATTCAAAAAGATATGGTACAACTCATTGCAAAGGAAGTAGAAAACAAAAATAACATAGTCATCCATGCACCAACTGGTCTTGGTAAATGCGTTGGCAAAGATACTTTAATTTTAACTCAAGACGGTCTTGAAAAAATAGAAGATATATACTTAAAACAGATTAAAACCAATAGCCTTGATAAAAACCTCAAAATACAAGTAAAGCAAGGACAAATAATAAAGAAAAAAAAGAGTCAACTGTATAAATTAACTACAAAAACAGGTAGGGAAATAGAAGTTACTGACGATCATAAATTTTTCTCAATTAAAAATGGAAAAACAGAATGGATCAAGTTAAAAGATCTTAAAGAAGAAGGATACATTGCATCACCATCCAAACTAAACATACTAGAAGATAAGATCGACATAAAACTAGATCAATATCTAAAATTAAAAAATAATTATTTAGATAAAACCACCATAAAAACAAAACCCCTTATTAGTGGGGAGCTTTTAAAATTCAAACAACAAAATAATTTAACGTTTAAAGATATATCAAAAAGTTCTGGGATCTCACAAGATAAAATAAAGAAAATAGCCAAACAACAAGTCATACAGATTAAAGACATCAGAAAAATAATTCATTTAATAAATATCCATCCTAAATATTTCAGAGTTGAAGAAATTGGAAGAATGGGAATCAATCACAGAATAATTCCCCATATCGATAAAAAATTTGCCTATTTTGTCGGATTAATAATTGGTGATGGATTCATTGATTCTGGAAAACGTAAGGCAATAAACTTAAGTACAAAAGACAAAGAAATTTTATCAACATTCAAAGAAATAGCCAAAGAAACAAAATCAAATATAAGAAAAAAAACAGGTTCGGATATAGATTATTATTTTGAAAATAAACCATTAATAAGTTTACTATTTAGTCTTGGTTTTCCAACTTCAAATAAAACAAGCAAAGTTTCAATTCCAAACATATTTTTTAAAAACAAGGAATTATTAAAAGAAGTAATTGCTGGAATTTACGATACAAACGGATCTATTTTTGACAATACAACTATTGAATTATGTACAAAAAGTGAGAATTTGAAAAACAGTCTTCTTCATGCACTCCTAGCTTTAGATATTTATCCAATTATTAAAGAAAAATATGTTAAAAATAAAAAGTATTTCAGAATTTATACTTGCGATACGGAGAATAATAAGAAATTTCATGCACAAATAAAGCTTAGAATCAAATATAAACAAGAACGATTAAACGAATTAATTAAAAAAGAAAATAACACCAATATTAACATAATCCCTGAAATTAATTCACTAATCAAAAAGTGTAAAGAAGAGCTACAAATACCTTATTCAAGAGAAAAAGAATATCGAATTATTGAAAGTTATTTATACAATCAAAGAAATCCGTCAAAGGAAGGACTCAAAAAAACAGTGCGCTATTTTAAGAAAAAAACAGATAAAACAAGCGAATCGTTTAATAAATTAAAAGAACTTGCGAATTCAAATATTTTTTGGGATAAAATAGTTAAAATAAAAAAAACCAAGAAAGATTTCGTTTATGATGCCTCAATCCCCCTAACTAAAAACTTTATTGGAAATGGCATCATCCTCCATAATACTGCTGCAAGTATCGCGCCAGTTCTTTCGCAAGCACTTGACAAAGGCAAAACAATCTTTTTTCTCACTTCTAAAAATACGCAACATAAAATTGCTATTGAAACTTTGCAAGCAATAAGAAAACGACATAATATCGAGCTTTCGGGAGCAGATATCGTTGGTAAAAAATGGATGTGTTTGCAACCAGGGGTAACGACTTTGCCAACTGGCGAGTTTAATGAGTATTGTCGTACACTTCGAGAAGATAAACGCTGCGAGTTTTATGAAAACTTAAAACGAGGAGAACAATTAACGCCTAACGCTCGACTCGCACTTGCTGAAATGGAGCAAATGGGTCCTAGTGTTGTTGAAGAAACCATGAAAACAGGTAAAGAGTATAAAGTTTGTCCTTATGAAATCGCGCTTCTTATGGCTGCAAAGGCGCACGTTATTATTGCTGATTATTATTATCTTTTTCATCCTCGCATTCGAGAAACATTTCTTAAAAAGAATAAAAAAGAATTAGAAAACGCCATTATTATTGTTGATGAAGCACATAATTTACCTAATCGTATTAAAGATTTAGCAACTGCGAATCTCTCGCTTGTTTTACTCAAGCGCGCTGCAAGTGAAGCTAAAAAATTTGGACATCTAGCTATTGAACATGTGATGGGTCAATTTGCAAAATTATTGCGTGATCTTATGAAAGGTAGTGATGATGAAAAATTTGTTTCTCAAGAAACATTCACACTCCAAGCAGAAAAAATAACTTCTCTTATTCCTTTAACTGAAGAATTGTACAAAATTGCCGATAACATTCGCGAAGAACAAAAATTATCCTCTCTTGGAGCTGTTGCTGATTTTCTTGATAGTTGGATAGGTAAAGATGATGGTTTTACTCGCATTATTAGTAAGAAACGAGCGTATAATCAAGAAAATATTACGCTGAGTTATCGTTGTCTTGATCCAAGTATTATTGCTAAAGAAGTTGTGTTAAAGGCTAGTAGCACTATTTTGATGAGTGGAACGCTCACACCAACAAAAATGTATAGTGAGCTTTTGGGTTTTCCTCCAGGAACTGTAGAGGAAACCTATCCGTCTCCTTTTCCTGAAAAAAACAGTCTTAATCTTATTATTGCAAAAACAAGCACTAAATACACAACAAGAAATGAGGGGCAATATCAGGAAATAGCAAAAATCCTTACTAGTGTTATTAATGAAGTGCCTGGTAATATAGCTGTTTTTTTCCCTAGTTACCAAATGAAAGATGCTATTGATACCTATCTTTCTAAAGTAGAAAAAGCGATGCTGCATGAGTATCAAGATATGAGTAAGCAAGAAAAAGAGGAAGTTATTCTCTCGTTTCGTCGCCAACAACTCACCGGCGCGTGTCTTTTAGCTGTTGTGGGAGGTAGTTTTAGTGAAGGTATTGATCTTCCAGGCGAGGAGCTTAAAGGTGTTGTCGTTGTGGGTCTTCCTTTAGGCAGACCTGACCTTGAAACTAAAGCATTAATTGAGTATTATGATAAAAAATTCAGTAAAGGCTGGGATTACGGCTATGTGTTTCCAGCCTTTAACAAAATTATTCAAAGTGCTGGGCGCTGTATTAGAAGCGAAACAGACAGGGGCGTTATTGTGTTTCTTGATGAACGTTTCACATGGCCTCAGTATTATCGCTGCTTTCCAAAGACGTGGAAGATGAAAGTATCAGTAAATCATTATCAAGAACAAATTCAAAAATTCTTCGCAAAAAAATAAATGTGACAACCAACAATAATACCTTAAATATTTTTAAGTTAAACATATTCGTTAAAAAAGCGAAAATTTTTGGCGCTCAGAGAAAAACTCTAGGAATAACAACATCAGACAATTATTAGTTCAAGTAATAAAAACAAGGCGTCTTCTCAAAAAATAACCCTTTGCAGAATGTTGATTGATTGAAATCTATTTAAGGTAAAACTTAAAAACACTTCCTTCTTTAATAGGTACTATGACAATGAAATTATTAATCATGGGCGCTCCTGGAGCGGGAAAGGGTACTGTTTCAGAATTACTTATTAAAGGTGTTCACATCACCCATCTTTCCATGGGGGATTTACTTAGATATGACAAGGATGTTCAAAAAAAGTTTGGAGAAGAAATTAATCCGCTCATGCAAGCAGGAAAATTCGTTCCCGATAGCTTAACTATTGAAGTAATCAGCCATAAACTCAAACAATTAGGAGATAAAACTTCTTTTCTTCTTGATGGCTACCCTAGAACTTTATATCAGACTGAAGCTTTACTTAAAATTACAAATCTCACAGGAATTATTCACGTTGTCATTGATAATGAAAAGATTATTGAGCGTTTATCTAATAGGAGGGTGTGTGCGTGCGGCGCAACATATAACCTTAAAACAAAACCACCAAAGGTAGAAGGTATATGTGATATTGATGGTAAAAAACTCATTCAGCGAAAAGATGATACTCCTGAAGTGCTCAAAGAAAGACTTGCTATTTACGAAGAAAAAACAAGTCCCGTGCTTACTTTTTTAAGAGAAAAAGAAATTCCTGTTTTAGATATTCCTGGCGACTTCGATGTTAGAACTGAATCTGAGGATATCTTACAAAAAATTATCGACTGGCAAAAAGCTGTTTAAGTACTATTGTTGCGTAGGCTCCTTTCGGCAGCGTAAACGCAATAGTTATATGTTGTTTTTCTTGTTGTAATACTTTACAATAAGTGACCTGTATTGTTGTTGCTCGACTATCACCTGCCAATGTTAGTTCTGGAAATTGTTTAACAATGAAATTTCGTCTATCCAAGCCGTGAAGAGTAAGAAGTTCTTCTTGTTTTGTTGTTAATTCTGAATCATAACCTATAAGTGGAAGTGTTTGCGGTGTTGGCTCTAATAAGTTTTTTGAGAACAAAAAAATTCCTTGCGAATAGGGTACGTTAAATCCGTCTTTAATTTCTTTTGCAAGTAATTCATTAAACAAAAGACTTTGCACGGCGTGCACATAAAAAAGGAGTATTTTTTTAGGGAGTCTATGAATAGCACCCACATAATCACTTTCGTGGTTTTGCAAATAGTGAACAAGTATACTACCATAATCAGTATCGCTTCCAATGATGAGTTCTGCTGCTGCTTTAAATTCTTTTTTTAAGATTGCTTTTCCTATTGCTGCATTATTACTTGAAAATCGTTGTTCGTCAAAATAATTAGGTACAACAAATGTTTCAGGAATTACTGCTGGAATAAAATCTGGTTCTTGTACATTAATCGTGAATGTATTGCCAGATAATTTTCCCAGGGTGAGTTGCTCAGTTGCATATCCGACAAACTCTAGCGCAATATCTTTTAATTCAAGACTTAAAACGTTATCTTTTTTCACTCCTTTTGTGGTAATATATTGGGTGGTTACTGCGCGTTTATCTTTTGCCCCTGCATAACCTATAAATTTTCTTGGAAGATGTAGGGCTCTTGCGATGTGTTGTACTGCTCGCTCGGTTGTATAGTTTGTTTTCTTAAGTTTGTAAAGATGATATGCAGTAGAGTCTTGACTAACAAGCGATGTATCTATTAATTCTTCTACAAGAAAATCTTCACAGGTTTCTTTTATGCGCATAATAAAAAGAAAGTGAGTGGGGTTTATGTATTTAGCGTTAATAAAAAATAGTTATGTTAAAAGATTAATAAGTTGTAGCACGCTATTAAGAATTATTCTTTTTTCGAACGAAGAAATATGCAACATAAAGGCTTCCTAAAAGTACAATCATTACAATTCCCCAGCCTATTGCCGCAGAGCCTCCTCCGATTCCTGTAACAAGACCTGTTATTCTTCCTCCCGAGACTACTTTAAATGGTTGTTTTGCAGAAATAGTTTTTAAGAGCATAGACTCATCTTTACCATACGTTACTACAATTGCTAGTTCTTCATTTTCTTGTAAATCAATTCTATCAAGTTTTGCAGGTAAGTACAAAATAGTTGTTTGTCCTGCTTTTACTTTTCCTTGTTTGTACAAGGTTTTAGGAAGACCATTTACCATAATTTCATTTACTTTTACAGAAACGTATGCATCAATGTCTGTTGGGTTGTGTAATTCTACACCTACACGATCAATTCCTTTGTAGTAGGACGAATCAACCAAGTAAAGTAGCGTTCCATCATCAGCAATTGTTTGTAAAGTTAAAGGCAGGGTGAATGGATTACCTAAAATATTATCTTCTGTAAGAAATCTATCAAGTCCTGTGGGCGTTATACCATAAGAAGTATAAAATTCTACACTTGTTTGCGGCGTAATAAGTTCTATGGGCAATGCTACAGGGAAAATAACAGGTAATAATTCTCCTCCTGCAATATACGTTACATCAGGTAAAGAAACGCTTGCAAGCTCTTCCTCGCCATTTTTAATAACAATGGTGGAAAGTTCGTATACACCGATATTTCCAGTGTTCTTAAACGTTGCAATGAGTTCTTGTGTTGCGGGATTATAGATTGCTTGTTGCACGGTAAGTCCTAATCGTGAAACGGGTAGTGGAAACATAGAGAGTGCGTAAATATTTGCTGATTTCATCGTGTCTCCTTGTCCAAATTTAATAAACACGCTGATTTCTTTGTTGCTTTTATCTCTTATTTGCTCGCCTATTGCTGCGAGTTGATTACCTACAATAACAACTGAACTTACCTCGTTTGCTTCAAGAAATGCAAATGTTTTGCTAAAAAGTCGTGTTGGTCCGGAGAGAAGTACTGGATTACTTGAGGCGAAAAATTCTGTTTCAATAAATGATCCGTCTGTTAAAATAACTGTTTTTTTAACACCTAATAACGTTGCTATTTCTTGACTATCGGCATATAAATCGCCGGTGTTAATCCATGTAGTAAATCGAGGTTGTATTTTTTTTAGTACGTCTCGCCCAAAGTTTCCTACAGCGATAACAGATGTAGCTCCTTTTGTTGCTTTTGCAATATCTGCTGCATTTTCTTTATCAACGATAAACACCCACGCATTTTGCTTTACTGCAAGTGGCGCGATGGATGCTGCAATACGAGGATTATCAAGCGAAATAAGAATGTAATTTCCTGTTCCAGGGTCTAAATCGTAGTTAAAATTTGTGTTTGCGTATGCCGTACGTACATCATAACCTATACTTGTTAATTGTTTATCTAGTTGATCAATATAAGGCGTATCAACAGAAGTGTATACTTGTAAAGTGTCTAAAGGGTTTATGATGTTTGCAAATCCTGTTGCCGAGTCCCCATTTACAAAGAGTGCTCGTCGTCCTTCAAGAGCTGATTTAAGCATGACGCTATACACATCCACCCAGTCTTCCGAATTAATTACAGTAACGTCTTCTGCGCTGACAATACCGGTGGAAAAAACGAGTAGTAAAGCCAAAAGAAAGACTCGTAAAAACAATGTTATAGTGTTCTGTTGCATACTAGTTAACTCCCCTTTAATATACTATCTAACCTTGCTAAGGATTTATAAACATTTCGCTAGAAAGTGCTGTTACAATTAATAACCTAAGCTTGCATAGAATAAACATTAAGGCAGTTCTAAATAGAAATTATAGGTTTCGGTGCCAAACGCTGGAACGAGGAGTTGATAATCAACGGTTTTTCCTGGTTGGAAGCCTTGTACATTTCCTTGCGCTTTTCCTGCCCAAATTACTGCATTATCTGCTGAATTATACAGTGCGTAGGTGCGTAAGCTTCCTTGCGTGCCGTCTTGCCACGTGGTCGTGTAAGGTGTAACAGGAATAAATAGACTTGCACTATCAAATGCTTCAGCTTGCGTGAATGTTGAGGCAAAATTATCAGTTACTGATGCTTGTAAATATGCAGGCATATCGCCTGCGTTTGCTGGTCGAAAATCGGTAAAGTCCCAGCTCGTAATGGAGTCTGTTGAAACATAAACAACTGCGTTTGTTGGATCAGTTACCGTCCATATATAATAGTAATTGCCGCTGCCATCCCCGAGCCTTGCTTCTCCTGTGATGTTTCCAAAAAAGCCTCCCCATCGCGTTGTCACAATTCCTCCTCGAACATCAACGTAGGTAACATAACCTCCTTGAATATTAAGTGCTTGTGCTGCTGGTAGGACCGTTGTTTCAGAGACACCCGGCGTAATCGTTGCGCCTGTAGGCTCTGCTAAAGCTAGCGAGGCTAAACCTGTAATAAAAAACAAAGCCACTAGTAAAAGGATGGTAGGTCGGTTCATGGTTTGCGCCTCATTCATACGAGTTATTGGAGTTTTTCTATTTAAATAACTTTTTACTTAATGCAAAGAATGAGAGAATAAAAAAAAGAAAAAAAAGAAAAAAAGCCGTAAGGCTTAGACTAATTCTGCCCACAAGAAGTACTGAGTTAGACTTACATCGTTAGAACGACCGTCTTCCGGAAGAATCATTTGGTAATCAACTACACTTCCATTAAATGACGTACCGCCTGTTTGCACTTCGCCAGCCCAAATAGGTTCATCAGCTGCATCATCTTCAAATGAATACGTTTTCCATATAGCAGTCGTAGTATTGTCCCAGGTTGTTGCAAAAGGCACTAGTGCTACCGTATCATAAATCGCTGAAGCAGTCATAGCTTCATTTCCAGTAAAAGTATTGGTATAATCATCTGCTGCACCTGTATTAACCTGTGGTGGAATATTTCCTACCGCAAGAGGGATTATGTTACCATCAGTCCAATCAATTGCTGCTGCTTCACTTGCATAGACAACTGCACCTTGTGCTGACCAGTTGTAAAGAATTTGTCCTGCGCCATTTCCGGTTCCTAATACGATGTCACCGCCTACGTCACCAACAAGACCTGCCCAGACAAAAGTGGATACTCTTGCTGAAAGGTCTGCATCTGTTACATTACCTGATTGAAGATTTATACTTTGGCCTGCGTTAGAAGTATATTCTCCTAAGTCTACCGAAGTAACTGAGTCTATTTGACCAGGTTCTGCTGCCATTACCATTCCAATTGCTAGAACAGCAACGACCATTAAAATTGCAATTTTTTTCATTGTCTCACACACCTCATTTTGGTTGTTATTTTTTACAAAATCATGAATTACGATAGGACTTATGCCCCGTGTATCGTAATCAATATCGACCATATCTTAGTATGGTTATCTGTATATTTGAATACATTAGTATTTAAAGATGTGTTTTCTTTTTTGAGGGAAAACAACAAGAAAATACTGTAGAAAAAGCTTAAAACAATTAAATTCCTTAAGAAGAAGCTCTAAAACGTGTTTGCTTAAAATTTTTAGGTGAATTCTGTTGCGTAAGCAAAAAAGTCGTTGCTGCCTTTCCATGATTTAAGTAAAGCAGGCACGCGAACCTCATAATCATAAGTGCCATAAGCGCCGGCAGTAGTAGCGCTTACTATTGCAACGATGACAAGGTCTTGACTACCGTCATATTCGCCCCCTCCTGTTGCATCCCACATTATTCCTGTAGTAAATGAAGAGGAGGAGTTCGTTGAGAGCGTTGTTGGCACATCATTATAGGTGGTGCCAAAGACCGTAACACTTGTTGTGCTATCTGCTATATCATTACCGTCTGCATCAAAGAGTTCAGCTATAGAATCACTAAATCCAGTCATGCCTAGCGCCTCATCTGCTTCTATAAAATCATTGCTTCCTGTTCCTAATGCTTCAAGCGCAAGAAGATTAATAGAAGAATCATAATCATAAAAAAAGACATAACCGTCTTCAGAGTCATCTGACCAGTTCAAGACTTCATTTGTACCCGCCCCTAAAACAACAGTATGGTTTATTTCTCCGTGTTGATATGCCCATGCATCAACTGTTACATTAGTACTAAACGTGTTATTGGTTTCATTGAGTTCTGTTACGTTAAACTCGCTATCAACATAAGCATCAAAAATATAGGTTCCTGGTTGAGCCGTCCAAGAAAGTTCAAACAGTGTTGTTGTTGCATCTGCAATATTTTGATTAACAAGAGATAATGTTTCATCAAAAACGCCAGCTGTTCCATTCCATAAGGAAACATTTACATCGAGTGTGAAATTTGTTGCTGATTCATTTCCTGTATTTGAAACGTTCACATATACTGTGACGCTTGTTCCTTCAATTGGCGATGATGATGAGTACGTAATGTTAAGGATATGGAGTTCTCTTGTTGGTCGTCGAGTGATATTCACGCTATCAACAAGCGATAGGTTTGCATAGTTTTGATCATTATAACAACTTACATTGAATTGTGAAATACCATCATGGAGTGTTTTATTATATTCATAAAGACCACTTGTTATATTGTAAGTCATATTATTAAGTGCGCTCCAAGTTCCCGTGCTATTTTCTGTGAACTCGCAATATACGTCAAGACCAGTAATTGCACTACCATCTGTAATGTTGGTGTAATTTGCATAAAAGATATTTTGTTCGTCGTTAAAGACTTCCACACTATCACTGGTATCCCAAATAGACAGGTTTGTTCCTTCGCCGGTTGTATAAGATGAAAATCCTGTGACGTTAAAGACCAATACATCATTTGCATAACTCAGTACGTCACAACCAGTACAAAGCACACCATTGCGATAAACTACTGGATACGCCCAAGAAATATTTCGAAGCGTGACATTTGCACTGCTGTTAAAACTAGTATCTAATCCACCAATATCTACACTCACCACATTTTGTCCGAGCGTAACAAAACTATCGAAGTCTTGATTACTTGCATTCACAACACCGTTCCATTCTATTTGTGCATCGCCAGGTGCGTCAAGTGTTGCGCCAAGTATTGCTTCAGGTGTTGGATAGGTGTTAAATGCCGTAGTATTCCCACTAAATCCTGTGTATGTTGCGTTTGCTGGTTCATTCACATATATTGTTTTATTCACTCCTCCTGTTGCTTGCGAGGCATTGTCTTCTGCAAGGCAATTCCAAGTATATGTTCCTCTATCTAGCGCGTATTCCCAAGAGGAACTATTGGAAAGTCCGCTAACAATCGTTGTATCGTTAACACCAAATGATTCGTTTGTTGCATTTGTTAAGTAAAGTGTAATGTTTGCTAAGTTAAGTGTATCAGTAAATCCACAGGAAAAACTAACATTTTGAACTGTAGTCACTACGTTTGCTGCAGGTAGTTGTATTTCAATTACTGGCGCTTCATCTACAAAGAGCGTTATATTGAATGTTTCATTAAGCGTTATGTTTTGATAACGTACATCTGTTGAAAAACAACTCACATTAAACATATGCGTACCTGTCGTTATTGTTCTATTAAGTTCATACAATCCATTCTCATAATTATACGTCATATTCACAAGTGCGCTCCAACTACCAGTGCTATTTTCTGTGAATTCGCAATAGCCAATAGTGTCGTTAATTGCGCTACCGTCTGATGCGTTCGTATAATTAGCATAGAAATAATTTTGTTCATTCGAATAAACTGTTTGTGAGTCACTCAAATCGCCAATGCGCAGTTCTGTTCCTAAACTAATTATGCCCACATCATCAACAATAATACCATTAACTTCTCCGTCATCATCTCCTAAGCCGCCATCATACAAAGTTATCATAATAGTTTTTTCATCAATTCTTTCGTAAGGAAACTCATACCATGCAATGGTTTGAGAATTAAATTTCCATAGTTCAAATTCTATTGGTAAGTCATCATAGGTCAAATAAACATCGAGCGCTTCAGCACCAAGCGTGTCGGCTGTGAAGCGCACGAGTTTATGTGTAAAGGAGTTTGGAGTACCGGGCAAGTTTGGCAGATTGAGGGGATCTACCAATGCCACGGACTCCAATGCTCCTTTAGGTGTTGTTACGAAAAATTCTCGCTCAGCAACCGTTACGTGTGTACTAGTTGTATTGGTTTTTGAGACAAAGAAATCGTAGGTAGGTAACATAAGTTGTAAAGGATCAACAATAACGCCATTAACAAGTCCATCTTCATCAATAACGCCATCTTGTAAAATCAGCGTCAGACTTCTGCTATCAGAAGAAATTTCATAAGGTACAGCAATTGTTTCACCGTTAACTTCTTTCCATAAATAGAAATGTAATCCTTTAGGTAATGCAAAAGGTAATGCCAAATCAACAGCAACCGGTTTACTGCTAACATTACGTATAGTAAAAAAAAGAGCCAAAGTATCAGTAACGCCAAATTCTTCTAAGATACCTTCTGTTGTTGTTAAAACAAAATTACCATTGCTTGTTTGATAGGTGATTGTTGTTGGCGAATTAGTATCATTAACCGGTTCATATAAATCCTCAATAAACAATTCATTTGTTGGTAAATCAATGAGTTTTGGTTTGCTAGTATCTACATCACCAATAATAAATAAATTTGTTTCCTGTTTTGTATCCACACAAGTTATTTGAAACCAATATTGTTTAGGGGAAGGTAGTGTTGCGCTATAGGTTGTTGTTTCAGAATCATAAGACATTTTTATTGGTGATGACCAATTATTCGTACTATTTTCGCGTAGTTCGCAATAACTTAAAAGACCAGTAAGTGCATCGCCTGTTGTTAGTTGTGTAAAGTTTGCCGTAAGAAGATGGGTTTTGTTTGTGTCATTTGCTACAATTCTAAATGAATAAATGTTTACTGCATAATTACTTGTATTGAATCTATAACCATAAATTGAACCACCGACTCCAGGTAGACTATCATTAGTCATGCTGTAATTCGTACCATCAAATTCTACAAATACATCACTCACATCGACATTGTCAGTCACGTTTGCATAAATAGTGATATTGTTACCATAACTGGTTACGTTTGGAGTTGCATTAAAACTAGTAATGTTTGGTGCTTGATCATCTGAGAACGTAACATTAAACCAGGTTGTTTCTGTATTGTTAATATTATTGACAGAATCATTTGCAAAGAAGAGTACACCATAATTTCCTACCCAGGAAGTATTAGTAAACGTGTAATTATACGTTAAATTGTTTGTGCTTGTTAATTCAATGTAATTATACATACCATTCCAACTTACATTTGCAAAGACTTTGCTTACATTTACATTATCAGTTATATTCGCACTAATAAGAATAGGCATAGAATCATTGATTACAAATCCTGTGGTTGGTAATAATGCAGTTACATTTGGATTTGTCGTGTCGTTAATGGTCATAAACCAAGTAACACGAGTTCCAGAATAATTCTCATTGCCAGCATACACAGCGGTAATATTATAGACTCCAGGCTGATGAGCAGAAATATTTACAGCAGGACTAGAACTATTAGCAACACTCACACCATCTAGCAAAATCCAAACATTCTCACCAAGAACAGGAACACTCAAATCAGCAGTCAAATTAATCAACAAGTCCTCATCAAAGCTTACATTATCTTCGGTACCATTCAAATAAAGATGAAGCTCGCTAGTAGCCGGAAAAATAGTGAAGTTTCCTATTTGTGGTGTTGCAAAATTATCTGATGAATCATTCGCCAGTACTCGATACGTGTAGAATCCGACAGCATAATCTGTTGTATTAAATTCATAACTATAAATATCTCCAGCAGGCGTTGTTGATTGGTTCACGCCATTAATTTCAAAATAAACAGTATCAACGGCAACATTATCTGTGACGTTTGCATAAAGCGTTATGTTGTTGCCGTAAATGGTACTGTTTGGTGTTGCATTGTGGGAGTTAATACTTGGAGGGGTGCCATCCGTGATATTAAGGAACCACATCACACTAGTTCCTGTGAAATTGACATTACCTAAGAATTCAGCTGTGATATTATGATAACCGAGTGGTTGCTGCGAAATATTTACTGCTGGACTGCTGCTATTTGCAATAAGCAAACCTTCTCTGTAGATTTGTACAAAGTCAGATGTTCCTGCTGGTAGTGTTAACACGCTAGTAATGTTAATAATGTCTGCTGTCGTTGCATTTTCATTACCTTGCGTGCCATTCAAATAGAGTGCAAGAATACTTGTTACTTGAATTATGGTGAAGTTGCCTGTTTGTTTTGTTGCGCTATTATTTGCGGTGTCGTTAACCCAAATAGTATAATTGTAAAAGCCAGCCGCATAATCAGTTGTGTTAAACGTGTAATTATAAATATCTCCTGGCGGTCCATTCATACTATAATTTACACCAACGATTTCTACAAGTACCGTATCTACAAGAATATTATCGGTGATGTTTGCAAAAATAGTAATTTCGTTTCTATATGCAGTCAGGTTTGGCGTTGCATTATAATTGTTAATGATTGGTGCTTCGGTGTCGTTAACAGTTAACGTATACCATACACTGGCGCTCGTGTAATTTTCGTTTCCTAAATAAGATGCGGAGATATTATATGTTCCTGGTGTAAAGCTGGTGATGTTTTCTGCTGTCCCTGATGCGTTTGCCGATAATGTGCCATTGACAAAGATTGCAATATAGTCTGTTGTCGGCGATGGCTTGGTAATGATTGCGCTGAGATTTATTTGATAGTCTTGATTTGTTTCGTAGTTTCCTTGTGTGCCATTAATAAAAAGCGATATGTTGCTGGTTGCTTGAGCAATGGTAAAGCTTCCTGTTTGTTCAATTGCCCAGTTAGTAGGATTGCTCGTGTCATTTGCATTAATATAGTAATTATAGGTTCCTGCTGCATAATCTGTTGTGTTAAATTCATAACTATATACTTGACCACCAAGCGGTTGCATAGTATAGTTAGTGTTTTCAATTTCTACGAAAACGTCACCAACACCAAGATTGTCAGTTACGTTTGCAAGAATAGTAATGTTTAATTCATATGCAGTTGGTGATGGTGATGCGTTATGAGAATTAATAGTCGGTCCCACTGAGTCTCGAATGGTAAAATTGCCAGTTTCTGTATCATTAATATTATTTCGGGAATCATTTGCAAAGAAAGCTACGTTGTAAACACCAATTAAGCTAGTATTAGTGAATGTTGCATTATAGGTGTTACTTGTTCCTTGTTTGATAAGTTCTATGTTCTCCCAGTTTACTCCTGCATCCCAAGAAACATTAGCAAAAACGTGACTCATATTAACATTGTCAATAACAGTTGCTTGAAGCAGAACTGATGTTGATTGGTTTTGCGTAATTGCTAAAGGCGAAGTCACCGTTACTTGCGGAACTATGTTATCAGTCATAGAAGTATTCCATTCTATCGTCCAATTAAATAAATAAGGTGTGCTCAATGTTGCTGTTGTTTCTAATTGCGCCCAAAGGTAAACATCTGTAAAAAATGCTGCATTCATGCATGGCTCGTAGCCTGCGGATACTTGAGCATATGTTAAATTACCACAAATATTTGCATCTGTTGCATTTCGAAGTTGGAATGTTACGTCCGTTCCAGCAGGGAAATTTCCTGAAGCAATAAAATTAACCCATGCGCCAAATGGGTTTGGCGAGATAAGTTTACTTCTAAAGGTCGCGTTAGTTATTGGTGTTTCTTCTCCACCCATACTACCTACTGTTGGATGGTTTGGCGAATATTTACGAAGTGCGTAGTAGTCTAAAAGAAGACCTTGTGTATAGTAAGAGTAAAAAATTGGATTTGGAATGCTTCCTGTTGCGCTAGTGGAAAGTTCTATTTGTGGAGAAACACTGTTATTGACATGAAGGGTATAGTTGTTGTTAACAAAGTCTGCTACTAAGGAGTATTTATTTTGTTCGGATGCATTAATAGTATAATCAGTATATGCGTTGTTAAAGAGTCGTACTCTGTTTCCTGGAGGGTCGATGTAAAGTCCCATGTATTTGTTTGCGCCTGCTGGTCGTCCAAAGAAGAATCGTCCTGCAGACCCCGATGTTGAGTTTCCTGCTAGTTTTAGTTCTATTGCATATTGAGTGGATGTTGCAGTTGTTGAAGTAATTTGCGATGAACCGCCAGATGTTGTTGGATAAGAAATGCCGTTTGAGCTAGCCCAGTTTGCTGCGTTGCTTCCCCAGTTTCCTACCGTTACTGAATTAAATGGCTCAAAAAGTTCAAAGATTGCAGTTCCGTTTGATTTGTCTTCTGCGCGAGGATTTCCATAATAGACGTGCACTTTTGATGATGAATTAATAAGAGGTAATTTTAGCCATACCTGTACATCGTCAGTATTACTACAATCATCTAAGAAGTAATCAATGAGTTCATCTTGATTTGTTGTTTCATTATAATAGGTAAATCGTAAATCGCTACAGTCAGCATTTGCTTTACTACTACTTACCAAACTGCTAATGTTTAAGTGCAATACTGTTTGATAATCTATTAACGTTGTTGTTGATGTGACTGATACTGGTTGACGGTAATGCCAACAAGCTTCCATGTTATTTTGTGCAGAGAAAGTTTCGTTTCGTAGAACTGGCCAACAAAAATCTACACTTGCGTTGGTATCTACTGCTAAGTTTTCTGCTGCTGTAAGTCCTGCGTATGTCTGGAAGGTATCTGTCCATGTTACCGTGTTATTAACAGTGAATGCGATAGTTATTTTTCCTGTGTTGTTGTCTGCGTCTGTTGCGTAGACAGTTAAATTGTTTTCAAAGAGTTCTGCTGGGAAAATAATATCTGGTGTGAAGGTGTAGTTCTCTTCATTAAGTTCAAACGTCCAGGTGCTAATCGGTTTGCTTGCTGTTGCATTAAGCCAAAGTAGATTAGACGTGTATTCGGTTGTGTTAACTGGGGAAGTAAGCATAATATATGGAATGGTTGTTGCAACAATAATTGTTCTTGACGTGGTGTTGCCAAAGTTATCTGCTGAATCGTTTGCAAAGACTCTATACGAATAAGTATCATCTGCTAGTCCCGACATATTTATCCAGTAGCTAGTGTTACTTGCTTTGTTCATCGTATAATTTTGATAGGTTGCGCCGTTATACCATTCTAAGATACCTACGTTTGTTGGTTCGTTTGTTGAAATATTAATAAGCGTCCAGTTTCGTCCAACACCAAGACCATCAGTATCAGTAGGTAATTCATAGGATACTACTGGAGCAGTTACATCAATAGTAAAGTATCGATATTCGGTTTGAATATTTGCGCTACCATTCCAACAATAGAAGGTGAGATTATGGAATGTTTCTGTTAAAGCTGGCGTGAGTGCATACCAATCAAGGTTTGTTGAGTTAGTCATACTACTTGGTACGCCGTCATCAATAGAGTAATTACAAGATGTTGCGTTAATATTTGTTGTTGCATTCACATAAATGGTTTGGTTGTTAAGATAAGAATTATTTTCTGGCGCTACTGGTAGAGGAATAAGTTTGTTTAAGTTAATAATAAACCAAATTGTTTCGTTGTTTACGTTTCCTGCTGTGTCGTTAACAAAAACACTTAACGTGTGGTTTTCATTGGTTAATCCAGAAATACTGGTATTTGCGCAGCCAGGTATAGGTGCTTCTGCGCCGTTATCTAAGGTGTACCAGCAAGAGTCGAGTGCAATGTCGTCTCCTGTGCTAAAGTTTAGGTCTTGTACGTTATCATCAAAGTAAGATGAAGTATTAACTGGGTGGCTGATGCTTACTGTTGGGAAGGTAGTATCTACAGAGAAATTAATTGCTGTTTGTCCAAGGTTTCCTGCAGTGTCATTTGCATATATTATGATGCTGTGATTTCCTTCACTTAGACTCGTTAAGTTATCTAGTTGACATCCAGTTAAAGTACTATTTGTTGTTGCGTTATTATCAAGGTTATACCAGCAAGCGTCAACATTTGCATCAGTTACTGTATAGTTAATAAGAAGTGTTGTTGCGTTGTATGGTTGTTCTTGCGGAGAATAAATGGTAACAACTGGAGAAGTTGTATCAACAATTACTTTTCGAAGAAGTGATTGACCTGTGTTTCCTGCAGTGTCGTTTGCCCAAGCAAGGTACGTATAGTTTCCGTCTCCAAGTCCTGTTTTGTTTGTCCAGTATTCGTTTCCTGCACTTGCGGTGAATGTTTCGTTTGTTCCATTCCAATTTAAGTAAAGTGTGTCAAGGTTTGGTTCAGTAAGAAGTACTCGCGCGTAAATCCAGTTTCTATTATAAGTGTTGTTTGCATCACTACTTGCTGTATACATAATTACGGGTGCTGATGCATCTACAATGACGCTAACATTACTTTGATATGCGCTGCTTTTGTTATAAAGAAGTGGAGCGTTGTTATCAATTTCGCATCGAAGAACACGGTCTCCTTCTTGCATGGTGTTAGTGTTAATCGTGTAGGTTGCATAGCCTGTTGCGTTTGCAGGTGTTGTTGTAAGAAGTGTTGAATCATTATAAAATGCGATAGGGTACGTGTTTATTCCTTGTCCTGTTGCGCTGTTAGTTACTCGACACGTCAGCATCAAAGGCGTATTATTCGCATAAGTTCCTGCTGGAGGTGTTGAAATGGTCACATCTGCATAGCCCCAGATATTTACATTAACACTATCAGTGTTCCATCGATAATAGGGCTCAGTAATATTTACTGTGATGGTTTCTACTCCTGTTGCGTACGTTGCAGGAATTGACCAAGTAGTGCTAGCCCCCGTTGCAAGTGTTGTTTGCGTGCTATTTTTCCAAGTTGCATCTATGGTTGCTACGTTACCATTAATATCCCTTACTGTGTTACCAAATTCATCTTCAGCATTAACTACTAATGATTCTGCAACTCCTGTGTGCATAATTGCTCCTGAAACTGGCGTTGTAATATTTGCAGCAAGGTCGCCGTAAAAGTAGACAGTTTCTTCTACAAAGCTGGTTGCAAGTTCATAGCCTGCTGATACAAATATCTGACACGAAAGTGCGTCTGGTCCTACGTTAACTGGATTTCCTGAGTTAATGATTGTATAATCATATTCCAGTGTTGCAACACCGCTTGCGTTAGTTGCTACATTACCTAAGGTGCTTCCTTCATCTCCATCGTAGAATCGAACAGTGTATCCGCTGATAGGGTCTCCTGTATCAAAGTCATGTACTTGACAACTCAAATTTATTGTTGTTCTATTAAGGTCGCCTATCGGTCCTATCCACGAAAGGTTTGCTCGTGCTTTTACTTCAAAAGATAGTGTTGATAACGTGTTGTTAAGGTTTCCTTCTTGGTCTTTTGCAAAGAGTTGGACAGTATATTCTCCTGGGACCCAGGTATTGTTGGTGCAAATAGATATGTTTGTCCAGTTTGCAGTGAATGGTGCAGTGCCATTAAATTCAGTGATGTTTGTTGGTGTGTTATTGTATTGTATCCAAGATTCATTAATTGATTCGTTCCATTCACCATAGACCATGAAACATTGTCCTCTATAAAGTTCAGTATCATTTATACCATAATTTCCATTAATAATGAGTGGCGGATATACGTCTGCGCTCGATACAACATTAAGTTCTTTTACTGCAAAAAATGGTGTTGAAGAGTTGTATTGTTGCGTTGCATCATCAGTAATATTACATTTAATATCATAGGTTGATGCATTAGGAAGTATGAAATTGTAATTTGCCCATCCTGTCGTATTGGTTAGATTGTAACCCAGATAAATGTAGCCAGGGTTTGATTTGTTTTGATAATAAAAAGTAACGTTATAATTTGAAAGTGCGCTAAGAGATTGCTCATCTACAATTCGACAACCCATAGTTGTTGGATTGCCTTCTTGCACACTTGCAGGACTAAGTGTTGAAGAGCCAATTTCAGAATATCCCCAGACAGCTATAGTTGAAACATAAGTAGTGTTCACATTTCCTGAAGTATCAACACCATGTACTTTCCATCCTAAAGTCCCAGGGGTCATTGATGTCGGAATCGTATAACTAAAATTTGCCCAGTCAGCAAGTCCTGAAATTTCTAAGCGACTAGCATTTGCAAAGGTTCCTGTTGCGTTTGTTGAAAGGTTTGCAAAGTCAAGGCCGAAATTATCTTGCCAATAACTATTAAGTCCAACAACATCTCCTTTATGTGCAGTTGTTGGTCCTGATAGCGATGAGTAAGTTGGAAGTACTTCTTCTGTTGTAAGAAGTGTTGTCATAGTGCTATTAAGAGCACCAATAGTGTAAAAATCTGCGGCTGATTCGGTAATAAAACAACCGACTTGCTCTGAGCCCGCTGTAAGATCATGATAATTAAATACTGCCCATCCTGTAGCACTAGTTGTGTTCCAGCCAAGAGTATCTGTTCCATTAGTAAAGCTTACGTTATATCCTGCGATAACGCTATTTCCGTTTGTTGCGTCTGTAATTCTACATTGAATAGAAACATTGTCGCCTACGGCAATATTGCTAGTGTTAAGTTGTATGGATGTTGGTTGTGCATGGCCCCAAACTCCAAACGTTAAGTAAGGTAAAGAGGTGTTGGTATTGCCACTTTGATCTTCTACGATTATTTTTGCACTGTGATTTCCTAAAAACCAGGTGGAACCAGTATTAATAGTATAATTTGACCAATTTTTCGTATTTGCAGGAGTAGTGTTTTGATAGGTGGCGTAGCCTACTGGTGTAACGACGTTGTAGGTAAAATTTGCTTCTCCAATTGTTTTATCCCATCGCGCGTAAAGTGTTGTGTTGTCTCCTCTGATTACTTTTGTATCAGTAAAATTGTAGATGTCGTTGTAAAGTGCTGGGGCGTTGACTGTAAAAATAATACTTTCTAAGGTGGAGTAGTCTGAAATGTCAAAGTCAGGGTGCTCTATTCTAAATCGAATGCCTTTCGTATCTTCCTCACTCATATTAATAATAAAAAAGAATGTTGCAACGTCTCCTGCAGCGACAGTTCCTTGATTACTACTAATATCCCAAGTGATTGTGTCAGTGAAATTTCCTGAAAGTTTTGACGTGTCTGCTCGTCGATTTGCAATGGTAGCAAGTGTCGAGTACCAAATATAATCCGTTTCGTTAATCGTCCAATTCTGATTAAAATTCGAGTAATTAATAGTTGTATCATTAATTGTCCATGTTGTTGATCCAATATTTTCTACATCGACTTCTATTCGGTAGATATCATCTTTGTAAAGCGTGTGCGAGTTGTTTAGTCCTGATCCAATTAAGTCGCCAGTATAAATTCTCCAGTTTGCTTGTGCTGTTTCAGTGACATCATAAATGCGCAGATCATCAATTGCTAAGTGTAGGTCTGGCGCTTCAAGAATGAATTCCCAATCGCCCGTTATTTCTGAAGAATCATAGTTTGTTAATGTTGTTCCTTGATCGTCTTGCAATGCTCCGTATGCACGATAGGTTCCTGCAGCAATTGTTCCTGTGTTCCAAGAAACACTATTCCAAATAGTTGCTAAGTCTAATCCTGTTGCAGGAATACTTCGCAGTGTGCTCGTGTCATTACTAATAGTTGCGACGTGATTCCAACTTCCTGTTGAGTTTTCTTGAACAGTTAAGAGTACGTATCCTTTATGCGTGTTTGTTTGTTGATTGTAAACTTTTGATCCTCTGCTTTGTTCGCTAGAATACGTTAAGCTTGGTTCAGGGTGCACGTATTGTCTGAGCTGTTTATAACTAAGCATATTTGTTTCATGATCATTATCATCCTCATAATAAGCCCAAACAGGTTGTTCGCATTCCATTTTCCATGGGCCCGATACAAAGACACTATCCGAGTTACAACCAAAGCAAGCTTGAGAAAGAGCACTTGTTCCAGTTGAAATATCCCAGTCAAAAAGACCGCCTGATGTGTAAATACTACAATTATTATTTTGCGTGAGTGAAACTACTGCAATGTATTGTGCGTCAAGTCCTGAGCCAAAGACTGTTCCAAATTCTTTTGTTGGAACAAGAACAGTAGATTCCGTCCCATCATGATCTGCTTGTTGTATTGCCCCTATTTTATAATCAGATACTACTTTTACTGCTGTTCCCGAACCTGAATCTCCCGTAGTTACATCTGCACCACAGTCATATTCATCATTTGCAGGAATTGATGTACTTCCTGAAGTTGCATCTGCGCCAATGCAGCTTACTGCAGTAACGCTTGGTCCTGATGCGATAAAAACAGCATTTGATGCTGAGCCTCCATAAATATCATCAGTTGTTGCTGGATAAAAGGTATACGCGTCTCGACTATTTGTAGATGTTTTTACTACTAAAATAGGTATGTCTGAAACAACACGTGCTGCATTCCCGTTACTAATATCAACTGTTTGGCATGTTCCGCTACTTGTTACTGTTCCTGACCAATCACTACTTCCACCATCATAAATAGTAACGCTCGCACTGCCCCATGGACTCAACATACAAAATCGGTCGTTTGATCGCATACCACCAAAAATAAATTCGGTTGATGCCCATGATACTGGCGCGATAATGTCATCGTCTGCTCCTGCTCCCTCTATTTGCACTGCATCTTTTGCTTGAATTTCTGTTGCAAGAGAAAGTCCTGAGCTCACTGTTTGTGTGCCGAATTCTCCTAAAGTATACGTACTTGCACCCACATTAACTTCGTTACTTGCAACATAACTCATAATTTCTAGTCCATTGCTTACGTGATCTTCGCCGACAACGTACCCAATAGTTTTTGGCGAGTCATAGGTGAATGTTGCTGTAAGGTTGCTTGCATCTGTTGCTTGATTATTACCATAGTATAAGTAAACTGTTGTGTTGGTTGCGTTTTGCATAAAAGGTATTTTTGCCCAGAAGTCTGCGTTGTTAATTGATGTTAAACTACAATAGTCCGTATAAAACGTTATTTCTTGTTCTGTTTGTGCTGTTGTGTTATAATACGTGAATCGTACGTCGCTACAATCTGCTTGGATGTTTCCGTTGGTATAAGCTGTTCCTAGGTTTCGTCTGATAAAGAGTTGATAGTCAGTTAAGTTTTCTGCGGTGTTTTCTGCAGTGATTGCTATTCGGTATGGCCAGTCTGTATTCCACCAAGAAGTTAGACCGCCATCACTTAAGTTTACTTCTTCGTTTTGAGAATAGCTGTTTTGTGCTGTTTGCATAGAAAGAAGAAGGCTTGCGTTAACGCTAAATGAATAGCTGTTTGAATTGTTTTGCGCGCCAGTCGTGTCATTTGCATAAAGTGTTACAGCGTAGTTTCCTAATTCCCATGTTTCATTAAAAATATAATAAAAATCATCGGGAGGTACATTAGTAAGGTTTACTCGTTGTGTTGAAGCGTCTGGATAAGTAATAATTGCCCAGACGGTATCTATTTCGTCAAAGACGTCAATATCTGTTACAGTTGAATTTATGTAGACATTGCTTCCATAGCCAGAAAGGTTTGGTGAAATAAGCACGTTTGAAAATTGTGGTTTTTCATGAACGTCAATACTTGTTGTTGTCGCTGTTGGCCGAAGGTAAAGACTTGTTGTGCCGTTAAAGCTTGCATTAAGTGTGTGCAAACTTAAGGTTGAAGAGGAGTTAATATAATAAGCCAGTGTTGCTTGTCCTAGTGCGTTTGTTTGATTTGCGCCAAGGTAAGTGTTTTCTGTTTCATCGTAAAAATATATCCAGCGGTTAGTTACAGGCGTTCCATTATCGTACGTAAGTGTTCCTGTTAATCCAATGTGTTCTCCTCGATTTACAATGCTAAGGTTTTTTGTTAATGAAAGTGACGTGTTTGCATAAACAGTTACAGTATATTGTTTAAAGTCGTTTCTTCCGTCATCTGCGTTTGAATCGAGTCGAATAGTTCTTGACCCTAAGAGTGCGTTAATTCCTGGTTGCGCGGTAATATTGTTCCATACAACTCCATTAATTGGAATGCTTGCAAATGATTCGTCTTGATTTCCTGTTGTTACAGTCCAGCCTGTCGGGAACGTGTAGTTTAGCCAAGCGTTTGTTGCTATGGTGTCGCCGCTATTATTCATGTATGCGTAAAAGTTTGCATTATTGTTTCTAGTTACCGTTATTGGGTGCAAGTAATCAGTGATAACGAGTATACCTGCAAGTCGCACTTCCAGCAAAGTGTTTGCTGTTGCATTCCAAGATTTTGTTTCTCCGCCCGGGTTGGTGTAATTAAGTTCTACAGTTAAGTTATAATCATTTGACGGCACGCTTTCATTTGCGCTCACGTTAAATTGTATGGTGAAGTCTGTTTCGTTTTCAATACTGCTAAACGTTGTTGGCGTCAAGTTCTGGCAGGTAAACCCGCTGAATGCTGGGCAGTTAATGTTTGCTGAAACACCACTTAAGTTTTCATTCCATAAATTGGTAAAAGTTACATTAAAGATAGTACTATTTGGCTTGTAGACTCTTGTTTGTGAAAGGCTAGTGTTTGCTGTTTGAGGAATGTTGTGAACAGCAAAGGAAATAGAATTATTGCTGTATTCTTGTCCGTTTTCCGATGTAGAAAGAACATCCCAGTAAAACGTGTAGGTTCCTGATGCTGCATCAGTTGGAATAATGTATCCATTGCTTGCGTTATTCCATTGTTGTTCGCACGTCTGATTTTCTAAAAGATCCCCACAGAGTTTTGTTTCGCTTTGTGGTCCCCAGCCAACAGATGATTTAGAGCTATCTAGAAGGCTCAATGTCGCGTTCGCGTCATACGCAATGTTTTCAAATGCTTGAACGGTTGCATTTATCCAGTCTATAACATCGCCTGTTTCATATGCAAGGAGACCTTGTTCAAATTCATTTTCGTAAGTAAGGTTAACGAGTCGCACTTCTGATTCTTTAATAGTAAAGTTTGCTGAACCTACAATATAAGTGCCGTCAATATTTTCAAGGAGGTTATTTGAGGAGTCTTCCATAATTGCGTAAATTCTGTAGGTTCCTGGTGCTCTTGTTGTGGTGTTCCATGCACCTGCTGCGTCCCAAATGGATGCTAGATCTACAACTTCGTAAGTATCGAGAATTTGCTCATCATCTTCGATGACAGGAGGGTTTAGATTCTGCCACGCAGAGCCAGTCCATCGTTGGACTATCATTTTTAAGTCTCCTTTAAATTTTGTATTTTCCTCATTAATTAAGCCAAGAGCATCAACTTCTTCAGTGCCAAATGAGGTTGTTAGAAAAGCAGTGTCACTAGTTTTTCTAATTCGTATATCATCTACCCAATAATCATACCCTCCAAAAATATAAACGCGATTAAAGGCGTTATGTGTTGAGCTAGTTGTTGCCATGCTTCCCAAAAGCGTACCATCAACATATCGATATGCTTCAACAACTCCTGATGCTTTAACGACAAATTGTCCAAAGACCCATTCATCCATAACATCTGGTGTTGAAGTTGGATTCAATGTAGCGGGCCCGTAGTTTGTTCGTACATCGGTTAAAATGTCGTCTGCATTATGATCAAATGCCCAACCATAACCATCCCCCGTTCCTTCAATAAAACCTATACGATCAACTTGTCCACCACCAAAAGCTGCATTTCTATTTACCCAAAACTCCATAATGACATCTCGACCAAAGGTCGTTCCTACATCTTCTATAGCTCCTCGATAATCATTTCCTCCGATTTTATGACCTGAGTATGTGCCACTATATGCGCGAGTACTATCTAAAACAACACCACTTCCTGCAGGACTATTATACCAATCAAATGGCGTGGTGTCAAAGTCTTCAAAGTAAATGAAGGTGTTTGTTCCATTACTTGATGAATTCACATTATCATTTCCATAATAAAGATTGATTTTTGTTTGAACGGTATCTGAAATTTCAGGTACGTTTACCCAAATGGTTGCGCTTTGAGCTGTTGCATTATAACTTTCAGTCCAATGAGAAATGTTTGTTTCATTGCCCGTTGTTGTATTATAATAAGTGAATCGTATATCTGAGCCATTATTTGACTCGCTAAATCTAAAATTCGAAGAATCTAAATTAATTTGAACTTGATAATCGGTCAGACTTGCTTCTGAAGTTATATTAACAGGTAGTCGATAAAGCCAACCTTCCATTTCAGGCCATTGACCTTTAGTTAAGGAAAGTTCTACTAACTCATTATTTCTATAAGCATCCTTTTCTGTTTTTATATCAACATATGATTGAACAACCAGACCAAAAGTATTTCCTGTTGCTATTGTTGTAACGCTATCAGTATTATTTGCAATAATAGTGTAATTATAATTTTGTTTAAGCCATGGTTGACTAAAATTATAAACATAGAAGCCATCAAGCAAAGTCATTTCATGAGTTTCAGTTTGTCCTGATTCATTTGTAATATTAACTAGAACTGTATCAAGACCAACACCGTCAGTTATATTTGCTTGAATAGAAATATTAAATCCGTAGCCGAAATTTGCAGGAGTAGTAAAAACGTCATGAACTACTGGTGATGAAGAAACTTTAATCGTTCTTGTTCGTTCTGCTTTATTAATATAATTTGTTGTTGAGCCGTTGTAGGAAACATTAAGTATATGCGTGCCGTAGGTTGCATCGCTTGGAATCGTGTAGGTTGTTGTTGCATAGCCTGTTTCATCAGTAATTGCCCACCCAATAAAATAGCGACTGCCATTTCCTGTTTCATCATAAAAACTAACGTTGTAGTATTTTATTGGTGAAGCCACGTCATCTAAAAACAGTGCTGATAACGTAATTTCTCCATCACGCGCAACTAAGTTTGATGATGTTGTAAAGCTTGAGAATGCTGGTTGTAAATTAATAGTAATGCTTCGATTTTCTGAGATGAATGTTTCGCTAAGTGAACTGCTGTTTGCAAGGAGTCTGACAAGATAGGTTCCTACTTCTTGTGGCGTTACTGCTAGCGATGGTGTGACATTTACTGTTTGATTAAGAAGAGAACTATATGGACTATTAGCAGTAAATGATGTTCCCGAAGGTTTCATATTTTTCCAAGCGTTTGCTATGATTTTATATTCTAAAGTAACATCATCTAGAATTGGTGATTTTGTAGAATTTGTTGTGGAAAGTGTGACTCGATATTGTAAATATCTATTATCTGGTGAACTAATTGAGGTGTTATCTGTTTCTAAAAACCATGGCGACCACTGATAAAAATCATCTGGATTTCCAGAAACATACGTATAATTAAGTTCATCTAACTCAACAGCTACGGTTGGTGCTGGATAGACATATTGTCTCATTTGTTTATAGCCAAAGAGATTTGTTTCATCACCATCACTATCTTCTTCATAGTATATCCAGACTGGTTGTTCACACACAACTTTCCACGGACCTGTTATGTAAGTCGCATCTGATCCACAGCCAAAGCACGCTTTTGCAACGCCTTCTGTTGAGGATGTGCTAAATGTTGCTGTACTATCAAATCCTGAGGAATCATATAAGTCGCAGTCAAATCCAGAGTAAGGAGAAACAAGAGCAATGTACTCTGCGTCGTGGTATGCTCCAAAGACGGTTCCCATTTCTTTTCGAGGTACAAAGACAGTTGATTCTGTCCCGTCGTGATCTGCTTGTTGTACAGCACCAATAGGATAGTCTGAAACGATTTTTGCTGCAGCACCGCTTCCCGAGTTTCCATTTGATAGAGATGTACAATCAGTATAGCCAAATGCAGCGACATTACTTCTTGTTTGTGAAGTACCATCACTCCCATAGCAAGTGAGCGTAGTGATATTTTCTCCAACGCCAATATAAATGGCGTTAGATCGTGAAGGGTGATATAGTGGTCCTGTTGATGCTGGATAAAATGGCCATGAGTCTCGTGGCGGTTGAGAAATATCTCTTCCGTGGTGGTAGGCAAGTATTGGAATAGATGAATCAACTGTTGTTGCAGTGTTTGAAGCAAAATCTGCTTGATAGCAAACGCCCGCTGCTGTTACATTGTCAGTCCATTGCAAAACTCCTGTTTCGCTCAAATTAACTTCTGCTGTGCCCCATGGCGAGACAAAACAATACGTATCATTATCTGATCGCATACCTTCATAGACAAAATGTGTCGCTGCCCATGATAGTGGAACTATCATGTCGTCTGCATCACCGTTTCCTTCTGCTTGAATAAGGTTTTTTGCTTTAATTGCCGAGCCAATAGTAAGACTTCCTCCTACGACAAGTTCGTTGTCAAATTCATTTAATTGATGTCCTACGCTGCCAACTGCTATTTCATTGTTATCTTCTAAACTCGTGACGCGAATACCATTTCGAGCGCTCATATTACTTACTACATAACCAACTGTTCTATTGGTAGTATAGGTAAACGTGTTTGCAATATTGCTTGCTGAAGGCAAGGAGTTATTTCCATAGTATAAGTAGAGTTTAGTTATAGTACCATTTTTTAGGAAAGGAACTTTCACCCAAAAATCTGCAATGTCTTCATTGGTGAGATCACAAGCATCAGTAAAGAAGTTTACTTCTTGTTGTTCTAAAGACGTTTGGTTAAGATAGATAAATCGTACATCACTACAGTTGTTTTGTATTTTTCCTGCTGCGTATTCAGTTGAAAGGTTCGCTTGTACAAATACTTGGTATTCGTAAAGTGGTCCTGCTGTGTTACTGATGTTTATTTCTTTTTGGTATGGCCAGTCTGCTGAGTACCATGCGCCTGCAAGTCCTACTGATGAGCGCGTATGCATTGAAAAACTTGTTTGCCCTGGAACTGATGAAGTCCAATAAATTTTCTCAAAAGTTACGTCTTCTGTTTCAAAGTCATAAATATTCGAATAATATTCTCCGTTTGAAGAAACGTTGAGTTCTTCTGAAGAATAATTAGTAACAACAAGTTGTGATGGCGTAAATTTTCTTACGCTAACAAAATCATATCGTGGTTGCGTGTTATGAGCAATTAATCCAATATTACCAGCTCCAAACGCAGAGTAGTTATATTCTTTTATCGTGTTATCGAAATGTATTCTGTTGGTATGCGTTCCTGCATCGTTAGTAAATATATCAACTCGTAAGGGTAAAAAAACATTTAAATCTACATTTACATCATTCCATTCTTGATCTTCTGTTGCGTAGCTTCCCTCTATCCATTGTCGAAGCCAAATGCTATCATCTGCACGGTCATCCAAAATAACTGCATAATGATTGTTTGTATCTTGATAGCGGTAAAGTAGCCCTGCAAAAAATGTTGAGCCTCCAAAGCCAGTCATGTTTATTGATGTTTCAACAGTATAATCTTCCCAAGAGGAATCACCTGCTTCAGATATCAAATAAGTGGTTAATGTTGTTGTTTGATAGTATGACTCATTATTTTCTACGACCCATGTTCCACTTCGAACAGTCCAACCATCATCATTTCCGTCGCTAAAGTCATCATAGAATAAAAATACTGAATCCACATCTGAAAGTGTTGTGACTGCATCATTACCATAATACAAATATAGTGAGGTATTCGTATTTTCTTCAAGATAAGGAATTTCTACCCAAATAGTTGCATTTTGAGCACCTGTATTCCATTCTTCAATCCAGTAATCTGCTGATTGCGCTAGACCGCTTGTTTCATTCATCCAAATAAAACGTGACGAGTTATAATCAGTAGTCCAGTCAAAAGAAGTACCGACCATTGAAGAATTAATAATAAGTTTTACAGGAATTGCTGTTGCATTCGCTGTTACATTTGAAATCTTTAGCGGCATTCTATTTGACCAGTCAACATTCCACCATTCATGACCTGAATTAACTACATCTAAAGAAATAAATCCGTTTTGTGATGAGGATATATTATAAGTATTTTCAAAATCAGAATCATTAAAATCAGTATAGGATGTTTCAAACCAGCTTTGTGTTGGTGCTGCCGTTGTATAATATTGAAAATAAGTACTAACATTTCCGCATGATTGTCCTCGAGAACAAACAAGTGTTCCATTCATAGTAAATGATTGTATACGTGTTTGATTTGACTCGTTAACTGGTCTATCTATAGATATGTTTGCTATACCTACAAAATCGCTTCCCGAATAAAATGTTATGGTTGGTTCTGTTGCAGTGTATGGTCTCATTCTAAATTCGTCCCAGTTCGCACATCCCCAAGCGCCAATTCCAAATTCTCCATCTGTATATGTTGCATCTGTTGCAGAAATTGTTTGCAGTAATGATCTGTCTTCATCATACAATTTGAAAATAAGTTCATTAGCTGTTGTCCAAGTAAAGCTATGAAAATACCACGTGTCAAATGTTGTTATAGGGGATGTTGCACTTGCTATAACATCTCCGTTGTCATAATCTTGTCTAATTCCTAAATAAGGACTTCCTCGTTCATCAAGATATGCTTGATAGCCATCTTGGTCCACTCCTACTGTTGGATGGCCAACCATGACACCTGCAAGAGAAGTGTCTTGAGATTTATCACAATCCCAACTTTTCACCCATGACTCAACAACAATATCTTGTCCACTGTTTACACCTGAATTAAATGCTTGATCATACGTTTCAGTTCCATCTCCTGAAATTCCATAGGTTCCTGTTTTTGCTGAACTAGTGTTTTGTACTAAAGATAATTCTCCTGTATCAAATCCGATGCCGTTTTCAAAGTCATCAAAATAAAGAAATACGTCGCTTCCGTTTGCAGTTGAGCTTGCTGATGGGTTTCCATAATAGACAAAGAAGGTGGTGTTAGTATTGTTTGCCAAGTAGAGTGCTTTAAACCATACACGTGCAGCAGTGCTTCCTGAGCTAAAGTTTTGATCGTAGTTTTCCACCCAATGAGCAACGAGCGTTTCCGTGTCTGCTGTTGCATTGTAGTAAGCTATTCGAAGGTCTGCTAAATCGTCTTGCGCGTTGCTAAAATTAAAAACTGTGTTATTAAGAAGTACTAGTGTTGAATAATTAACTAGGCTTCCCGATGTTGCAGTAACGTTAAATGCAATTCGCCAGTCAAAGCTATCGTTTTGCCAGCCCAAGGTGATACCCAAGTCATCAACAATTATTCCATTAACAATTCCGTCATCATCCCCTAGTCCTCCATCAACAAGAGTAATTTGCAGCGTATTTGCGTCAAGTTGTGTGTAAGGGAAAGTGTACCAGTTGCCTGTGTTTGCATTAAATTTCCATAGTTGGAAATCTTCAGGTAAATCATCAAATGTTAAGTTAATAGTAACGTTTGGTTGCGTGAGATTTTCTAACGTGAATTTGAGAAGTTTGTGAGTAAACTCGCCTGCTTGTTGTGGAACTTCTGGCAAGTTTTCTGGATCAACAATGGAAAATGATTGTACATCTGCAAATGCCGTTTCAAATACTACTAGTTTTGAATCAATAACTGCATCTACTTCTTGTGCAGATTTTTTATTCACAGAAACAGCATAGTCAGAAAGGCCAACTTTGAGTCTAAATTTCATTGCGCCTGCTCTTGGTGCGAGTGCTAAGTCCGCTAAATGTAAAGTGAGTGTTTTTCTATTTTTAGAAAAGATGTAAGGAATTGATTTAAAATCACCAGTTGGTGTTTCATACCAAAGATAAAGATGTATATTTTTATGAACTGGTTTAGGTAGTTCAATATCAATTGTTGTATTCTCTGGTTGAGTGATATTTTCTAGTTCTACAGTTAGGAAAAAATCATCAGCCATAGCTATTTTTTTGATTTGACCTTTAGCCAGAGTTAAAGCAAAGTTGCCATGCTTACTTTTTGCTTGTTGAGTTTTAAGTGTTTCTTGTGGGGTTGGAAAGGTGTGGTTAACAACAACTGTTTGATTGGTGTGGCTTGTATTTATGTTAATCAAAGGCGAAGTGTTTGTAGTATTAAAAATTGAGTTATTAGTATCTAAAAAAGATGCTTGTAAAAGAATTGTTTCTTCTAACACTAATTGTGGAAGTGTAAAACTAATTGCATTATTATAACCTATTGCATAGCTAATAGGAGGGGTAATAGTAAAGTTTGTTAAATGCGGGAGAACATCCTCATAAGAAATATTAGCATAACCTTCGGTGAAATTAGTACTAAAAGTTAATTCTTTTTGCCAGGTCGTTGCAGTATTAGTTTGTGTGGATGCTACAACTACGGGAGGCGTAGTATATTCAACGTTAAATAATTGAACACCATCAGAAAGAAGAAGTTCCCAACTGACTGGTTTTCCAAACACTATGGGGTTTCGAGTAAGGTTTTCTATAGTGTAGTTGCTTGCCTGAGAAGTTATTTCAAGAGTACGCTCAGAAAGTTGTGGAAAATGTACAGAAAGAGTCTCAGAGGATGTTTGTTCTGTAAAAGAAAAGACTGTCGCCGTAGCTAGAAAAAGCATGAAAAAGACTATTATAAATACACTATACTTGCGTGTGACGCTATTAATTGTACACCCACCTCTAAACAGGAATTTTGCACATAGCTCTCGCTATATTTTGTCGTGGTAAAGTCTTAGAAGAAAATTACATCCACACCCTTCCAATAACTACTTCCCACAAAAGTTAATTACTATTACTGTGATGGTCTTCATTTATAAATTTAACGCTTAAGAACACAGAGAAATTCTTTGTTGTCATCAATGAATACGGACAAAAAAAGAAACATACATAAATAAAATCATCAAAAATCCATTACACTGTTCAAGTTAGCACGCTAGCAACAGAACCTAATTAAATAATGGTTAAATATGTTACAAAGAAATAAATTAGTTAAACAGTAAGAAAAAGAAAAAAAATTATTTGCGCGAAGACTTTCTTGTTGATTTCTTTGATGACTTATTCGCAGACTTTTTTTTAGGTAAAGAACGTTTTGTTGATGATTTTAGCGATTTTGTTGGTTTTTTAGGAGCAGTATCTTGTTTTCTTCGTTTCAAAATAAAGAATATAATGCCTGCAATGATTGCTAAGATAAGTAATGTAGTCACGCTCGCGCCAACAGGTTTATTATCATAATCAAGCGTTACCCAACCAGTAAGCGCACTAAAAGGTCCTTTTGCTTTCACTACAAAACTATTTGTTTGACTTAAAAGCGTATCTCGGTGACCATAATAAGTAATAACATCTATAGTTTGCCCAACAATGAATTCATCTGAAATAAATGGTGTTGCAACAACCAAGTCTTCTTTTTCGCCAGGTTGAATGGTAATGACAGGGGATGATACTACATCGGCATTAGAAACAATAAGTTCAGCATAAATATGCACTGGCTTTGCTGTTGGATTGTTATAAACAAGTTCTAGTTCTCCTGTAGTCGTATCAAAAATTGAGGAAACATACTCTATCTCTGCTGTTTCTTGATAATCTGAAATAACAGCTACCTCTTCTTGATAAAAAAGCGTATCTTTATCTGATCCAATTTCAAATTTTAAAGGAATGGATTCTCCATATCGAGTAGTTACTGTTAAATCAAACTTTTCTGTTTCGGGAAGTATTTGAAAAGGAATTGTTTTTTGTTCTTGCTCTAGAATAAAATGCGTCATGACATCGGAAAGTGCTGAACCTGCAAATTCTAAGTTTGAAAAGTGAAGTAAATCTACATTTCCTTGATTTTCATAGGTAATTGCTAAAATGCCCATTGCTTCATAGTAGGTCGCATTAACAATATCTAATAATTCTACAGGGTAAGCGAATCGTACAGAATCTAAATCAAGTACTTCGTTTGTATAACCTGGATAGTTTGTCACCCGTCGACCATATTTTAACATAAAGTTGAGGTTTCGTTGTGAACGAATTTCTAATGTTCGCGCGATATCAACTGTTGGACCGCCGATTACTTCAAAATTTGAAATATCTGTTTGCTTAACTAAATTAGCTAATGTATCTATATATTCATCCCCATAATAAACAAGAACTGGAAGAGGTTTTTTAATGGATTCTAAGTCAACAAGATCTATACGTGTAAGCAATCCCCATTCAGAATCAGGAAATTCATCTATAACTAAATTAGTCACTGTTTCTAATGATTCATAAGAAAAACCATCTATGCGTGTTCCTTGCAAATCTTGTGCAAAACGTATAGGTACACGCCCGACAATAAATGTTTCTTCATTATTCGTTGTTGATTTAATAAAACGCTTACTTTGTTCATCTAAAAAAAGAGGAAAATAATTTTTTTTAACAATGTAAGGTGTTGCTGCAACAGGGTTCATTCCAAAGGATGCTTCAAAAACAAAATAGCCCTCTATTTCGTTTCCTAAATCATCAACCATAATTTCTTGCAAATCGTGAAATGAATCATAAAAAATGGAGTCATAGTCATTATAGCCATTAACTTTAAGCAGAGAAGGATAATTTTTGACGACAGGATTATTTTTTGATTCAAAAACCATAATGGAATCATCAAGCGTCATCATTTTTGTCTTGAGTTGTGTATCTGCAAGGTTGGTAAAAAAGATAATATCTGAATTTGTTGCTGAAGCATATATTGTTCCTAAAAATAAATCTTGCCAATCTTTAGAGTTAACAACGGTAAATGAGCGGTCTTCTGCAGCTAGAGCTCCTTGAACTGCAAAAAGCAGCACAAGAGTTGCAATAAAAAAAGCTATGCTTCGCCTCATTATATGTACATTCATCGTGTTACCCACCCTAATCAAACCTAATTTTAGGTGAACTCATTTATAAAACTAACGATTAAAAGCAGAAAGAAAATAAGTAACTTTAATAGCTAAACAACGTCCCTTAAAATCATGGAGCTGTAGCTCACCCTGGGCGAGTGACGGAATGCAGAACACTGAAAGGCAGAATTCTGTTTTCGGGGCAAATAGAGCGATTCCCTCCTAAGGAATAGGTCGGGGGTTCGAATCCTCCCAGGTCCGTTATCCTAGCACTATTTAAATAAACGAATTCAGGAAAATAGCATGAAAAAGCATTGGACTGTTGCCACGGTAGTTATTTCAGTTCTTATTGGTATTGCTATTGTTGCAAAGGTTTTTCAAGAAATTCCTTTACTTAATGTTATTAATTCATTTCAACATGGAAACAGTCTTGCTATGTGGGGATTTATTCTTGCGAGCATAAGTATTATGTTGCTCCACACTTGGCGTTGGCATTTAATTATTAAGACTGCACAAATCAAGATTTCGTTTTGGAAAACATTTCTGTATCGTATTGTTGGTTTTGGTATTAGTTTTATTACTCCTGTTGCTAAAGTTGGCGGCGAGCCTCTTCGGGCAATGCTTCTGCAACGACAAGGAGCTACGTTTCGCAGAGGTTTCTCAACAGTTGCTATTGATAAAATTGCTGAACTTGCAATAACTGGAGTATTATTTGTATTCGGCATTATTATTGCATTATTAACACTAGCCCTTCCTGAAAACTTAGTTATTGGCATGGTTATTTTAGTAGTTATCATGATTGTATTATTAACTTGGTTTTATTTTTTAATTATTAGTGATAAAAATCTTATTTTGGGATTGTTTCGTTTTCTTCGACTCAATAGAATAAAAAAATTACAAAAGTGGGAAGAGAATATTATTGAAATGGATGGGTGGATGATTGCATTTCGAAAAGATCATAAAGTAGTGTTTAACAAAATCATGTTTATTACCACAGCTGCTTGGCTTTTAATGTTTATTGAATACAAAAGCGTACTCATGATTTTTGGCATCGGCGAAATTAGCTTTGCAGGATTATTTCTTATTATTACCGTTCTTGGTTTTGCTTATTTAATCCCCATACCTTTAGCGTTAGGTGTTTTAGAAGCTGCTCAAATTTCTGTCTTTGCAATGCTTCGGCTTAATGTTGCAGCAGGTGTTGCGCTTTCTATTGTTATTAGGGCTCGAGATTTCTTATGGACGTTAATAGGTGTAGGTATCCTGAGTATCTATGGCTTTAACATTAGAAAAGCATATATGAACAGTTTAGAGCAAGGCGGTATTAAAAAACCAAAAGAGAGAATTTAAAAAAATTATTTATGAAGTTGCGCAACAAGTTTTGCAAGTTCTTTACCATCTACACGTCCTTTATACTTATTCATGACTTTGCCGATGATTGCGCCCATTGGCGCTCCTTTCATCTCTACAATGATTGCTTTCACATCATCGGTAATATCTGCAATATCAACCAATTCATATGTAGACCAATCAACTTCTTTTCCTTGCGATAAAAGAGCAAGTAATTCTTCAAAAGAATCTTTAGTTATTTTATTATCATTAAGTTTTGCAAAAAGTGTATCTGCATGAGAAATAATATCTACATCCACACCTTGTTTTTTCTTAATCATGGAAGGTAATGAATAATAGGTATCAATAATAAAGGCTGCTTTTAGGTTCGGATATTTCTTTGTTAATGCAGGTAGATCAATGCCGTCTTTAAGTAATCGTTTTGCAATATCTTCTGCGATGCCAAATTGTTTAACAAGCTTTCCAATCTTCTCACTGAGTAGTTCGGGAATCTTAACTGCATCTGCATCTATAACAATTGGTTTCACATCTGTTTCTGGGTACATACGCGAGGCACCTGGCATGGGGCGCATAAAGACGCTTGTGCCATCTGGTTTTGCTGTTCTTACTTCTTTACGTAGTGTAAAGTCTGCTGCTCTGTCTTGGGCATTACTAAGTGCTCGCTGTGCAACATCTGTAGTATCAGCAATGAGTAAAAAATTATCTTTGGTTGCATCAAGTTTCAGCTCTGCAAATACATTATCTTTTTCTGCTTGAGTTATGCCATAGTTTGGTAATTCATCTGCATGAAATAATCCTGCAACGCCCATCACTTTTGCATAGTCAGAAAGCTCGCTTCCATAACGTCGTCCTGGCTGCGTTTCTAGTTTGGTTAGTCCTCCAAAACTATAAAGAGGTAGCGCAAGCACCACGCCAGTATCTTTTGCAAGGGCCGTAGTAATTACTTTTGATGTGCTTGAAGTAAAAAGAGAAGTTACATCAATAATGTCTTTACCAACTGTTGCTCCTCGCTTATTAAGTTCTTCAAATATGTCTAAAAGATTATGTTGCCTGAGCATTTCATTACGCAGAATTGTTGGAATCATCTTAAGGTCTTGCGCTCCTTTAATTTCTACGCGAACACCTTTAGCTATGGAGATATTCACGTCTTGTCTAATAGTTCCTAGTCCTCGCTTCACGTTCGGCAGGCTTCGCATAATCATACCAATATATTCTGCAACGTCTTTTGCTTCGTCTGGCGTGCTAATGTCTGGTGCTGTTGCAAGTTCTAAGAGAGGAATGCCTAATCGAGATAAATTATATTTGGTGTAATCAGTTGTTTTTTCTATGTCTTTACAGGAGTCTTCTTCAAGGCCAAGTGATTCTACACCACAAAATTTTCCTTTCCCTGTTCTTAGCATACCTTGTGTTGCGACAAGACCTGTTCGTTGAAAGCCCGATGTGTTTGAACCATTTACAACTGTTTTTCTCATGAAGCGGAGTTGATCAACAATGTTCATATTAAGTAGCTTTGCAACCTGAATAGCAGAACGCAGAGCGGCTGAATTTACTTCCCCTGGCGGTTCTTCATCCTGCTCCACAAGACAAGTGGTATCATCATAACCCTCATACAAAAAATACTTTTCCTTCTTTGTTTCGGCTAGTGCTGCTGCATCAACATCGCCGCTTTCTCCTGCGCTTGCTCGAAGATTGCGGATTATTTCAAAGTCAGGCGTATCATCTCGAATAACTGTGGGGCAATTACAGAATAACTTTTTGCCTTCTAGCTGTTGATGTATTTCTAGTCCACACTTTAGACCGAGTTCTTTATGGTCGCTTTCCGTAATGTCAGTTTTAAGTTTCATAGTTCGTTACAAGTATAAAGATTATATTCTATTTGATTCATAATTATTCAATTCACCAACAATATCTTGCATAAAGAGTTTTCTAGTTTCTTCTGGCGAGTAATTACTTAAGAGCCATGCAAGTTTAATGTAGGCTACTTCCGGCATCATTGTTGAGCCGTGGCCAAGTATACCTATGTCTTGAAGTCGTCGTGCAGGACTATACACGTTCATATGCACTCGCCCATAAATAGTTTGCACACTCATCACAACTGGTATTTTTTTTGCTAAGATTACAAGTGTTTTGAAAATTTGTTCGTGTTCTGCGCAGTTATCATTTGGAACACTCACAGGAAATTGTCCAAGACCCGAGCCCGCTAACACTAGTCCATCAAACGTTTCATAAACTGCAAGTTCTTCTTCAAAAAGTTGTGGCTTTGAATAAAGCAATCCTACTTTGAGTTGCTCGTTAAAAAGTGGAAGCGCTGTTGGTAATTGTTTTGTTTGTGTTTGACTAAGTTCTTTATTAAGAATAATTGACCCGTCTTGATAATGAATAGTTGCAATGATTTCATCATTAATTGGTTGAAACGCGTCTCGTCTTGAGCTATGCATTTTTCTTGCGTGCGTTCCTGAAATAATGTGACACGCATCGTCGCTTTGCGAACCGTGCATACAAACGCTTACACCGCTACAGGGAGTGTTAACTAGAAATTGTGTCGCGCAAATAAGATTCATTGCAGCATCGCTGCTTCCTCGATCACTACTTCGTTGACTTCCTACGACAAGAACGCTCACAGAAACGTCTTTGAGAATAAAAGAGAGTGCTGCCGAAAGATAATGCAAGAAGTCTGTACCACTTCCTACAATAAATTTTGTGATGCCTTGTTGTGCTCCTTGAAATATTTTTGTTGCTATTTGGTTAAAATGCGCAAATCGAAAGTCATCACTCCACATGTTTCCTAAGAATTCACTTTCAATGCGAGCAATATTTTTTAGTTCTGGGAATAGTTGTAGTAATTCTGCAGGGTCAAACGCTGCATTCACTCCACCTGTCGTATAATCTACTTTTGAGGCGATAGTTCCTCCAGTATGCAATATTTTGACAACAGGCAACGAGGTGTCTTGTTGTATGGATAATGATGTTTCTTGACGAGGCACTCGTGACTCTTCTAAAATCTTCACCTGTTGTATGTGTTTTGGGTGAATACCAACATTATAGCCTGAAGTAAGTTTAATAACTACATAATCGCCATCCAAAGGCATAAAGAGGCCCTCGTAAGTATGTTGGGATGTTTGAAGAGAAACTTTGGACAGTAGGGGTATGCTTGATATATCCATATTGTTAAGAGATAATTCTTTTCAGTTATAAATATTGCGCGGCAGTGTTGCCCAGTAGCTACCAAATCTTTTTAAAGGATTTGCATCATCTAATGGTTGTGTGGATGTAATGGTTAAAGATAAGTCTAAACAAGGCCCTATTGTTTTTATGTTTAAAAAACTCTGGGAGTTCTCTGAAGGCAATAGAAGAAATCTTGTCATATACTTAGTTTTATTCATACTAGCACAGAGTTTAATGTTTCTAGAACCCCTCATCATTGCAAAAGTGCTTAATATTATTCAAGTGCAAGGCATTATAGAAGAAAATTTTAAAACGTTATTATGGTGGCTTGCATCATTTATTGGAATAGAGATGTTATTTTGGGTGTTTCATGGTCCTGCTCGAGTCATGGAAATGGCCAATGGTTTTATTGCTAAAATTAATTACCGAAAACATTTGCTTGATGGCACTATGGATTTGCCTGCAAAGTGGCATGCAGATCATCATTCTGGCGATACCATTGACAAAATTGAAAAAGCAAGTGAGGGTTTGCGTGCATTCGGTACAAGAACGTTTGAAGTGGTCCAATTCATTGTTAAATTTTTAACCTCATATATCGCGCTTGTTTATTTTAACGTAAGCTCTAGTTACATTGTTCTTGGTATGATAATCATCACCTTATTCATTGTTGTTAAAATGGATAAGTTTCTTATCAAACGAATTAAGAAATTGAATAAAATGTATAATGGTATTGCTGCTAAAATCTTTGATACCTTAAGTAACATCACAACAGTTATTATTTTGCGTATTCAACGCCTTGTTTCAGGCGCTATTTTTCGCAAGATGATTGAGCCATATCATTATGATGTAAAAACTAATAAGCTTATTGAACTCAAATGGTTTTTTGTCTCCATGTGCGTAGTCATCATGAGTTTTTTAGTAATTGGCGTATATTTTTATCAGAATATGAAATCTGGAACCGTTGTCATGGTTGGTACAGTTTCTGCACTCTTTGCCTATACAGGAAAAATTGGTAGCCTCTTTTATCATTTTGCTTATCGGTATGGAGATATTGTTAAATGGCGGGCTGACGTTGCTAATGCTGAAGAAATCTCTGATTTGTTTACTAAAAAAGAAACAGTTAAACCAGTAAAACTAGATAACTGGAAGACTATTCGTATAGACAAGTTAGACTTTCAATATGAAGATATAAAGGGACATCATTTGCACTTGAACAATATTAATTTAACTATTAAACGAAAAGAAAGAATTGCGTTTATCGGTGAAAGTGGGAGTGGTAAAACCACGATGCTTAAGATTATTAGAGAACTTTACAAACCTAGAAAGGTAAAAGTGTTTGTTGATGATAAATATATTTCCAAGGGTTTTAGTAAATTAAGTACCAATATTTCACTCATTCCGCAGGATCCTGAAATTTTCACAACAACAATTAAAGATAATATTAGTGTAGGCATGTATGCAAGTCTTGGGCACATTAAGAAATACACCAATATTGCAAAGTTTACTGATGTGGTTAATCGCTTACCACATAAGTGGAATTCTTCAATTGTTGAAAAAGGAGTCAATTTAAGCGGTGGTGAGAAGCAGCGGCTTGCTTTAGCCCGAGGTTTGTTTGCCAGTGAAGGAAAAGAAATCATCCTGCTTGATGAGCCAACAAGTAGCGTTGATGCTAAAAATGAGTTAGAAATTTATAAAAATATTTTCAAGTCGTTTAAGCAAAAAACAATTATTTCATCCATTCATCGACTACACTTATTGCCGTTGTTTGATACTATTTATTTTTTTAGACAAGGCAAGATTATTGCTAGTGGCAGTTATAATGAGTTAAAGAAAAATTCAGCCGCGTTTAGACGCTTACTAAAAAAATATGAAAAAACAACAAAATAACAGAAATAGTTTCAAATAGGATACATTCACTCAACTATAAAAGAAACATTCTACTCAAGATAGTAATTAACAAATAGTTATGATAAAAAAAATATATAACTTAAAAAAAAAGAATAAACCCCAAAGAAAAAATTCTTTAACTAGCCAGTATAAAAAGAAAGTTTAAAAAAAATTAGTTTTTCTTCTTAACAGTCTTCTTTTTAACAGAAACCTTTTTCTTAGGAGTTGCTTTTTTTACTACTGCTTTTTTGCTTACTTTTTTTATAGGTGCTTTCTTAATAGAAGCCTTCTTAACAGGAGCTTTTTTAACAGACTTCTTTTTAGGAGTCTTGGCTTTAGTTACACTCGTTGTTTTCACAACAGATTTAGTCTTTATAGACCGTTTTTTACAATTAAATAGTTTTTTTAGGAAACACATTTTACCTACCTCATAAGGATAATAAGAGCTTTTTGATAGTTTTACTTTATTAATGTTGTGGTGACTGAGAATCAAAGTTCTTCGAATTAGGAGAAGTCATATTCAGTTTAAAGGCTCCTGCAACTAAGAGCGGGAAAGTAATACTTGCATCACCCACAACTTTTACGCGTTTGGCATTATCTTTTACTTTTCCCCAGCTAATTGCTTCTTCAAGGTTTGCTCCTGCGTTGCTTCCTTCAAATTCATGGGCAGTTGTCAGATAAATGGCGTAGTCTGCTCCATCTCGAAAAAGATTAACATTTGCAATATGATGTTTAGGAACTGACCCGCCTATTGCAATTATGCCTGTTTTTTCAGCGTTCATTGCAATCTTAGTTATGTCTACAATATCGTCTGCTAAATCAATCTTAAATTCGGGATGTTTTTGTTTAAAGAAAAACATAAGATCGCCAATTGAACCATCTGTTGGTGCTGGACAAAAAACAGGTATGTCATTTTTATAACACCAATAATATATTGATGATTCGTCATCTACCTCTTTACCTATTTCTTTGCAAAAATCTTTTGTAGAAATAACGTGGTTATATTCTTCATTTATACGTTTAAAGAATGGTTGCATAAATCGTTCAAAATACAAGTAGCGGTCATTTGGAATAAAGATATTTCCCGTTCTATTAATACCATTATCTCGTAAGAATTTTCCTGGCGCATCATAGTTTCCCAAAACAAAGGGCTTCATGGTTTTCATAATATCTTCTTCAACACCACCAACGGTGGTAACAAGCACATCAACCAGTTTATGTTTGCAAAGATACGTGATAATGTCTCGCACCCCACAACTAGCCATGTTGCTCGTAAATCCTAAAAATATGGTCGCGCCCGTTTCTTTCATTTCTTTAAGCGTTCCTATTGCTCGCGCTAAATCTGTTGCTTGAAAGCCTGTGGTAAAAAAACTTTCAAAGAATTTGTTAGCGTCAAACTCCCCTTCAAAATCATATCCTGCAACGCTCGTCCAGTCATCAAGTGTCATGGTTGGCACTACGTAATTCGCGTCATGCGCTTTTTTTATTTGTTCGTCTGTTAATGCATCATATCGTTCAACCATTATAATCTCCTCTTTCGTAAAATATTTTCTAAGAAATAAAATAATAAACTAGTAATAAAACACTAGTAAATTAAGCCTATGCAACCTAGAAAGAAGTATTTAACTGTTTGATTTCACAGCGTTAAAAGTGGCCATTAAAAACAAAGAACACGTTTTCATTTATAAATGATGCGTTAAAATAGAACAAAGCAAGAAGATAATAACACCAGTCTCCTAATCAGCAAATTATAGTCAGCGTTAAACACGCCCTATTTAACTTAATGTTTAACCATAATAACTTGGACGTTCTTCTTTAAACTCTTTACCTCGAGCACTAGTAAATTGTTCTTGAAGCGAGGCGTATGCTGCTTGTATTTCTTTGCTTGCACTTGGTCGTACTTTTTTAAGTGCTTTATCAAAAGATTTTTTAGAAATTTCTGTTGCATCCATATCTTTTCGTAGTTCAAACATTGCTGCTTCTCGACATACTGCTTCAATATCAGCTCCTACATAGCCATCTGTTTTTGCAACGAGATCTTTAATATCCACTGTTTCTGCAAGCGGCATGTGTTCAGTATGAACTTTAAAGATTGCTTCTCGACCTTTAGTATCTGGAACACTAGCTAAAACTATTCTATCAAATCGTCCTGGTCGAAGTAAAGCTGTATCCATGGTGTCTGGTCTGTTTGTTGCTGCAATAACAACAACATCGTTAAGTCCTTGTAAACCATCCATTTCAGTTAATAATTGATTTACTGCATTCATATGTCCCGAAGATGCATTTCTTCCACCATCAGAACCTCTTTTTTCTGCAATGGCATCAATTTCATCAATAAAAATTATCGAAGGTGCTACTTGACGTGCTTTATCAAAAATTTTTTTTACCAATTGCGGTGTTTCATTGACCCATTTAGATAATAATTCAGGTCCTTTAATGGCAATAAAGTTTGCTTCTGCTTCGTTTGCAACAGCTTTTGCTAGAAGTGTTTTTCCTGTTCCTGGAGGACCATAAATAAGCACTCCTTTTGGTGGTCGAACGCCTAATTTCTTAAAGACGGGTTTGTGTTTTAGCGGCCATTCTACTGCTTCAATAAGTTCTTGTTTCACATCTTCAAGTCCACCAATATCAGCCCATTTGGTGCTCGGTGTTTCAATAAGTACTTCTCGCATAGCACTTGGTCGTACGACTTTAAGTGCATCAATTAAATCTTTTTGAGTAATTACAATTTTATCTAGTATTTCTGGTGGGATAACAGCAGTATCATCGTCACTAACTTTTAGTTCAGGAAGTAACTTTCGAAGTACATTCATTGCGGCTTCTTTAGCAAGTGATGCAAGGTCTGCACCAACAAAGCCATGGGTTAATTGCGCAAGAATTTTCAAATCAACTTTTCCACCTAGAGGCATATTTCTTGTATGAATTTTTAGAATGTTTTCTCTCCCAGAAACGTCTGGTGCTGCAAGTTCTAGTTCCCTATCAAATCGTCCTGGTCTTCGAAGTGCGGGATCAATAGAGTTAGGAATATTAGTTGCTGCCATAACAACGACTCGTCCTCGAGATGCAAGACCATCCATAATAGTGAGGAGTTGTGCTACAACTCTTCGTTCTACTTCACCTTTGCTTTCTTCTCGTTTTGGTGCAATCGCGTCGATTTCATCAATAAAAATTATTGATGGCGCGCTTTTTTCTGCTTCTTCAAAAATTTTTCTGAGGTTTTCTTCTGATTGTCCATAAAATTTACTCATAATTTCTGGTCCATTAATAACATAAAAATTACTGTTCGTTTCGTTTGCAACAGCCTTTGCTAGAAGCGTTTTTCCTGTTCCGGGAGGTCCGTGTAAGAGCACTCCTTTTGGCGGTTCAATACCTAATCTATCAAAGAGTTCTGGATGTCGAAGAGGTAGTTCTATCATTTCTCTGATTTTAACAAGTTCGTCGGCAAGTCCTCCAATATCTTCATAGGTTACTTCTGGCACGACAGGTTCATCTTTAAGTTCTACTGCTTCGCTTAAACAATCTACTTGTGATGTTGATCCAATAAAAACTGGTTGTTTTTTTGGATTGGTATCTGCGACAACAAATTTAAGATCACCGAATGCGAATTGAAATTGGTGTGTGCCTAAACTGATGAGATCTCCTTTTTGCATAACTCGTCCAAGTAAAAATCTATTTAGAAGTTCCGGATTATCTATTTTTATTTTGATACCTTCTCGTGCTGGTGCTATGGTAACTTGTTGTGCAGCTACTGCTTCAATTTTTTCAATTTTAACATACTCGCCAATTCTTGCTCCTGCATTTCTTCTGGTAAGCCCATCCATTCGAATGATTGCAAGACCTATATCTCCTGGAAGACTTCGTTCTACTTTTGCAACAGACATTCGTTCGCCTGCAAGAGAAACAACATCTCCAGGGGTTACACCTAGTTCATCCATAAAAGATTTATCTATACGAACAAGTCCTTTACTAATATCGTCTTGGAATGCTTCTGCTACTTTGAGTTGAACATCGGTCATGCATATTCACCTAAAAAATTATTTGTTTGCTTCTGTAGTTAAAGAGTCATCTTTTGAAGCTGGAGCTTGAGTATTTTCAGCCATTTTTACTTTTGGTAATTGAATTGGCGCTGGTAAACTAAGTTCTTTGCTTAAGATTAAGGCTTCAACATTACAATTATGTAATATTCTGTTAAAAACATTAAGCGTAATGCTTTTGGGGAGGAGCTTATTTTTTGCCCACGTTTCCTCTATTTCTTTACCAAGTGTTTCGTCTGCAAGATAAGTTATTGCTCCTTCCAGGAGTATTTGTGCTACTTTTGGTTCGTAGTTTACTTCAAACGTAAATTTGATTGCGTATGCTTTTTGACCTGTTCCTTTAACGACATCTGAAGAAATAACATCAGTAATATTCATGCCTGATTTGATATTCATTTGTTTAGATGCTTTTCCCGTTCTTTCTACAAGAATTTTATTAAAATTAAAGTTTAGTATTGCCATATATCCACCCTTCTGTTCATTTCTTTATTGCGTTTTCACGCTCTAAGAAAGAGCCTTGGTGAGTATTTAAAGTTTGCTGTGAAGAAAACTAGTTGTTTTTAAAGAACTATAACGAGAAACCTTAATACTATTGTTTTGCAAGGTTTAGTATTCTTGTAAATTCTCTAATAAATTCTTGTGCGAGTTCTTTATCTTGTATTATTAATATATTTTCCTCATTTCTTGTTGTTGCTGATTGTGTTGGATTATACGATCCTGCTATTACTGTATTATTATCTATAATAAATAGTTTTTCGTGCATAGTGTATTTGTTTGTATCCTTAAAGACAGAAACACCATTTGCAGATAAATATTCGTATTGGCTATACCGAGTAATTCTTGTTTTCTCAAAGACAACACTCACATTCACTCCTGCCAATGATTTATTCACTAAAAGTTCTGCAATTGGTTTACTCGTAAATGAAAACGCGAGTACTTGTATGGATTCATTTGCTTTTGAGAGTGCACTAAGCACCCGAGTTTCACAATGATGTGTTGGACAAAAATAGAGTTGAATAGGCTGTTCTACAAGATGCAGAAAAAGTGGTTCTGGCTGGACTTCACCAGATACGATAAACGCATACTCTTGCAAGAATCGTGCAGCCATTTTTTGTGAAGCAATAAACATAATATAATTATCGTTTACATTTGTTCCTCGGTTTGTTGGATTCCAAGTACCTGTAAGTACATAGCGGTTATCAAACACACAAAATTTATGATGCATATTATTTACTCATGGAAATATTATTGAAACTCTCTATTTGATATGAAATATTAAATTCATATATAAACATAGAGGGCTTAAATATGGTTAGAATGTCCAGAGGAATAGAAAGAAAGAAGCATCTTCAGAGCTTAAATAAGAATTATCAATTTATTGATGAGGAAGCAGAATTAGAACAAAAGTTCATAGACCAAATTGAGAATACAATTTATCATTCTAAATTATCAGATGAACAAAAAGCAACACTTGAACAATTTAAGAATTCATCATTAACCAAAAGAGGGTGTAAACCTCGTTCTATTGTCCCACATATATGGCTAATGAAAGTATTGGGGGAAAGAACAAAAAAGCCATATATAGACATTACTGAAGATGATTTAGATAAATTAAAGATAAGCAGATTTACATTCAGAGAATATCTTCCAACAGCATATCAAAAACTCGATATACATCCAGATACAATCATAAAAAGAGTTAAAGACACAAGACAATACATGATTGATGTACTACTAAGAGATTTTAGAAGATGTGACGATCCGTTGCAAAGAAATAATCTTAGTAAAAATATAAGTGGGCTACTTGATTCTCAAGAAAAATCATCAAGACTAATACTTGCTTTTGAAGAAGGAGATAAAGAAGAAATAATAACCAGTGGAACTGGTTTATTTACAAAATACCTTTCCAGAATTTCAAATAAAAATATTATTCAGGAATCTGAATGTCAAATCCATTAATCATTATGGCTCTTTTTATTCTTTCCATCGGAATATCATAATGATAACCGTGTGAGGTATTTAGCCTTTTAAATTCTGAAAAACCAAGATTGGTCATTTTCATTCCAGCACTGATGGAAGTTACATGGTGTCTTAGCAAGTTTTCTCCTTCTAATTTGTAATTCATTTTTTTAGCTAAATCACTAGGCCGTATAGTACAGTAGCCATCTTTTATATTCTCAGCTAATATTTCCAAAATTAGAAAGTAGTGGTCTTGGAATGGATGTGTAAATTCCTCTTTTTTTTGAAGTGCTTTCTCAATATCCATATTAACATTGAAATGCTTATTAAAACAATTTAAAACAGAAATTAACTGATTCTTTCTAGTAGATATTCTTTGAGGATTTTCAATCTCATCTTTGAAAATATCAAAAATATCCATACCATATTTTAACATGTATATGTAAATATCATCACGAATGTCCGAGAAGGTATCCAAATCTTCTTTCGAAAGTATGTCTATTGGGTAGATGAACCTACTAGTTTTTTGAGGTATTATCTGAATACATCTACTTTTGAAACTATCTACAAAAATTGGAGAATTACTGGTAAACGTTTTGGGACAAAATACACGGAACTCAGTAGGTACAAAGTTCCCCAGAGTGGTTCTTTCTGTACGTTTAACAACACCTCCTTTAGAGTACCCACTATGAATTAGTCCTTGAATAGAACTATACATGTCTTGACCAACCTTGTCAATTTCATCAATATTTAATGTTGGTTGTAGCACATGCACTTCTCTAAACAAAGATGAAGCAGATAGATTGCAAACATACTGACCATTCCAAGTAACAAGTTTTAGAAATTTTAGAATAGAAGATTTACCAGTTCCAGGCATTCCTGTAAAATAAAGATAGACTGTACTACCTTGTATATTGTGTAAGTAAGAATGAAAAATGTAAAATAAAACAATATTCAAATCGCTTTCAGGCAATTCTGCATATTTTAGCAACAATTGCTTTAAATCATTAAAGATATTTTCATTAACTAGTTTTGATTCTAATTTTTGTTTACCTCGTTTCGTCAATAAATTTGACTTCATCTTGGGATATTTTCTAAATCTATCATCTTCATCAATAAATTCGAATCCCTTTTCATATGTTACAAGAATAGTATTGTAACCGTTGCACATAGTATATGCTAACTGTTCATCTATAACCAACTGATTGTTTTCTAGTAACTCACTATCTTCAAAGAAACTGTCTATTGGGTTGATTGTATTCTCTTTATTTAGTTTAATTAGTTTCTTTAGCTTACAAATTTCATCATACATTTCTTTATTATTACGACTTCCAAGGTCAATCATGTTTTCTCTTACAAACCTTCTAAACTTTAAAAAGTTAAAAACCCCATCTATAACCTTTGAGGAGACAGTATCAGAATTATCTTCTTTATAATTCATCAAATAATTTCCATCCTCTTGTGCTTCAATATAGAACTTACCAAAATCAGATTGAACAAATTCTTCCGAAGAAGAATTGTCCTTTTGCTCATGTGCATTTTTATCATTTGTAGACATCATAAAGACCTCCTAAAAATTCTTTAGCACATGAATCTGAACAAAGACCTAGATGTATTTTGAATTTATTATCAAAAACAAAATCAATCCTCTCTTTAGTAGTTAAATTGTCTAACTTGTCAGCATCTAAAATTGTAACACAACCACAATTTGGACAAACACGGAAATCATTTCTTTGACAAAAGAAAGATAGCGTTAGATATTTCTTCGTATCAACTTTCTTTGCAAAAGGTTCTTCACTCATGATACTCACCCCCATTCATTTGATTATCAGACTCTCTAGCCCATTTCACAAACAATTCTGCAAATTCAGAATTGATAAATTCTTTAAGTTTGGATAATTCCATAGTAAAATTAAAAGAAGCTGAGTTAATAAAAAAAATCACGATTTCATATCAAATAGAAAAATACTTATAAGGAAACAATCAAACCTAACTATTATGGCTCAAAAAAAGAATGCATCTCGGAAGGGAATGAGTTACATGACTAGAGAGAAAAAAGAACAAATAGTCGAAGAAGGTGGCTCAGAAGAATATATTCTTAAAAAAAGCATTCTTGACAACAAATTCTATACTAAGGCCATTATTAAGATGCTTACTGAAGAAGTAACTTGTAAAAACGATTTAATGGATTGCATGGGTGAACGTAAATTTTATGGAACAAGTAACATCAAAGGGTTTTATACAATTCTTAATGAATTAGGTTGGATTGAACCGCCTAAAGACAAACCACATCAAAAACCAATACGATTCGTAGTACTTAAAGAAAAAATAATTGAAGACATCATTCAATTACTCTTCTACTATCCTTTAAAAGAAAACTCTAATTTAATGAGAAAATTCTATGAAAATATTCTCCATGAGAAAAGCATTAAGCAATTTCTAAGAAATCTCAACAGATTAAATCCTGATTTGGCAGAGTTATTCACAAAAGATATGAAAGATTTGTTCAGGAAGCAAATAATCTACAAAGAAAATATGAGCTATTCTAAAGCTAAAATCAATAAAATGAGATGGGACGAATTTATTGATTTGATAGATATTTCTAAGACAAGACAAGTAATTGCAAAACATATTGGTTCTTTGATAGACAATGAAAAAATAAAGATTCACGATAAGGATAAGGACTTTTTAAAGAGAAAAATTGTTCAAAGTCTTAAGAATATACAAAAAACAAGTAAGTTTCTCTATAAAACATCACAAAGACAAAACGCATTTATGAAACAAATCAACTTGATTAAGCATTTTAAAGCACTTCTTATCAATATCAAAGAGAAAGAAATGGCATTCGATAGGGAATTCAAGACAGTAACCATCCTCACAGGTTCAATAATTGCATCAGATCAATTTCTAAAGGCAATTAAGCAATTTAAACCTGCTGGAGATATCAAATACTTTGTAAAGAAATTAAGAGACAATAGAAAGAATAACGAAAAATTACTAAAAATGTATAACTCCAGCGAAGGTATTTTTGAGTATCGAAGGCAATTCTCGACTAGTAGTTAAATATTTAAACATTTAAAAATTTATATTTCATATCAGATAGAGAAATATAATAATATTTCCATGAATATATTTTATTATGCATGAGTCCTTTACTTGTTACTGGAACAATTTGTTTTGAAAAATCAAATTCATAATTATCTTCAAATAATAAAACACGCGCATTATTCTGTTTAATCCCTGCGATAATCGATGGTTCGTCTAAGTCATAAAATGCGCAGAAAGTATTATTACTTGCTTCAAATAAATCAACTAAAAAGGCACTACAATTTATTTCTTGACAAAAAAATACTTCAGTGAATCCTTCATCATCTTCATAGATTATTCGTTCTGGTAATTGAACATATAATAATAAAAGAATAATAATATAGAGTGTAAAAAATATGATTCGTCGCATAAAAAATATATGTGTAAAACTTGCTTAAGAATACAACGACTATTTTTCCGAAGATTTTTCAATAGCTTCTAGCGCTAAGAAACTTTTAAGCATGCTTTGTTTTGTTTGCTTGTATTGTGCATGTAAATTTTTTATGAACGTGTGTTCTTCTGGAATGGACGTTCCAGAAATATTCCATATCGTTGCGAGTTGTTCACATTCTTGTTTGGTGAGTGATCGCAAGGGAACGAGTTCAGAAAAGACCTTAAAATCTTTTTTATCTAAAAATACATCGAGTCGTTTTGCAAGATAAGTATCTAAACAATCGCTAATGAGTAGTTCTTGATCTTGAGAAATTTCGTTTGCAGAAGCGACTAATTTCATAGTAAGATGTCCAGCAAAAATCTTGTGTACAAACTCCTTAAGAAGGTTAGTAGTAAGAGTATTATCATCTACAAGGGCATATTTTTTTCGTTTATCAAAGATATTACCTATTCTCCAGTCTTTTCGAATACGATGTTCTACAAGCGTTGCAAACGCTTTAGAAGTATAAGTCTTTTGTGTGAAATCAGATATATAATCCACCATATATGTTAGAATGTATTTCGCCTTCTTAAAGCTTCTGCTTGGCAAATTATCTTATTTTTGTATTCATTTTAAAATGGTTACAATCAAGAAACATTTATATATGGGAAAGTTTTTTCATGTTTTAAGCAGGTTGGTTTGAAGTGAATCTCACTTTTACACTCACCTCTTTTTCCCGGGAGGACCGCAAACTCTGTTTGTGGTCTTCTCAGGGTTTTATTTTGCTATGCAAAATAAAAGCCTGAGACTACGAATGAAATGAGTTTGTCTCGGGGTTTTATTTCTAAAAGAAATCAAATGCTGAGATGAGGAGTGACAACGAGTTATTCTCAGGGTTTTATTTCTGAAAAAACTAGAAACCAAAAAAAAGAGAAAAAAAAGAAAAGACCATTTGGGAAACGACTCACTAAGTACTTACTGCCAAACGCAATACATCTCATTCAAACAATCACCTTCGGAAGTTTGAGTAAAACAAGCATCAATTAATGCAAGTGCATGCGATATAACGCTTCCAGTAGCGTAATGTTCAGAATTTTCAAAACACAGCGATGCTTCATCAGTTGTATTTGAAGCTACAAGACAAGCATTAGATTCAACCAAAAAGTTGGTAATGAAATCGTCATCCGCACCGCTAACTTCTAGAAGAGAATCAAACCCTGCAGGGTCTGGTTTACAGGTGTAAGTTTCACTACAAGCTCGAGAATCAATAGCAGCCTCAGCACCATAACAAGTGTTTAACATACAGTCTCGTTTTTGCTGACCATCCTGACAATCACTCCAATCCTTACAATCAGTAAACCACGTTTTAGCGCATGTTTTATTTTCGTCTCCTGACCAGGTACAACCGGACGCTGAAGCTCCACAAAGGATTGAATCTCTAATTTCGCCACAGGAAGTAATTTCTTTTGGGGCGCAAGCACCATTAACTTCAGTACATAGTCCTGAAAGTGAACAATTATCAAGAGAAAAGAAAGAACAAAACATATCCAAGGATAAATCATGACTCGGATCAGAAGTTAAGTCTCCAGAACAAGCTTCAGTTGTAGAGGACGGCGTACCATTAGCCAAATCAGATGATGAGTTCACATAAGAAACAACAAGCCTTAAATCATCACAAGATGATGATATATCAAGCGTTACATTAACCGGCAGAGCTGATGGATTTTCAGGATACGATGTTATCTGCGATTCAAGAAGAGAAGTTTCCCAATCATAACCATCTTGATTATCACCGACTGTATAAATGTATCCTTCGCCATCACTATCAACATCAGGATAACAAACAATAAGCTCATCAGAGGTTGATTCAGGCAAACAAGCACCATCTTCACAGCCATGAGGACAAGCAATAAGTTCTGCAGTACCTGCATAACCGTCAGCATTCTTATCATTAACATCACAATATGTTTCTCGAAGGTTATAACCCATAGAATTATCACCTGCATCCAAACACCTGTCAACAAATATACCTAAATTAGGAGGCACATCCCCTGAAATCTCTCCTTTCACGTCTGGATTAATGCCACCATCAGAATCAATACAACTAATTGGTTCTTCAGTTGTGCCATTATCTTCAGGACCATCAGGGAAATGAGTCCAAACTCCGTTTAAGCAACCATAGGCAGTTGTTTCATTGTAATATTCATTAGGTATACATTGACCATCATGAACACAATCAAGCTCATTAGTGCAAACGGGTTCTATAACTAATTGCGCATCAAACTTAAGTACTTGCCATTTATCTTCATTACAATCCCATTCAATCACTGTTTGATTCTCGTTATAGATTGCTTTACAAGAGTAAAGAAGAATATAATTATCTAGTTCAGAAAGGTTATCCGATGTAAGGCCAAAATCACTAGGTGAAAAGGAAAATTCTTTTTGAACGTTTCGTAACGCCCAAGGTCCAATTAAATCACCTGAAAAAGTAAATGACTCCCAAGAGCCATCTTGTAACGCAACATACCCTTTTTTATAAACTACTTCATCGTCAGGAACCAAATGTAAAGTCATAGTTAGGACATCATCTAAAGAGGAAAATTCAATATCAGACGGGTCTACATCCCAATTAATAACAGGCACAACACCTATTTCAACAGCAGAGAAACCTTCTATTGCTTGACCTGCAAGATTTCCATTTGACTCATCAAAGCCCTCTGGAGCGTCAGGCAAAGAACCGTAAGGGTTTTCTGTTGTACACGCTGAAAACGCCAGTAAAGAAACGACAAGAAGTGCTAAAAGAACATGTTTTTTCATTATATTCAACCTCAATAATATGTATAGTAAGTATACCAATAAGTAACTACAACAGGAGTTATCAGCTAAATACTATATAAAATTTACTCTTTAAAAGTAAATATTTAGGAATGCACCACATATTGTTGTAAGGCTGCATTTGCTGTTTCTGCATCATAACCATTTTCTAGTAATATTTGAAATAATTGTTCTTTGGGAATGTTAGCTGCTTGACAAGAAAGCACGTATTGTGTAAGTTCAAACGATACTTCAACTTGCCCTAAACCTTCTGCTTGCGTCTGATTCATAGATTGTGTAGGATTTGTTGCTTGTGCTTGATTCGTAGCTTGTATTGATTTTTTAGAATGAAAAAAATAGATTAAAAATCCTGCAAAGCCAAGTACTAAAACAACAACGATAACAATAAGTATGAGAGTAAGACCTGAAAAAGAAGTCATTTGCGAGTTTGTTTCGCTAGAATCAGTATCATATGCATTATCTGTTGCGTCAACATCATTATCTCCAGAAACAATTGAATCGCTTAGTGCATTTGTATCAGTAACAACATCAGTAGTTGCAGCCGTATACTCTCCTGATGTGCCTAAAGCAGAAGATATTAAAGTAAAATTATCATCAGGATATATTGTTGAATCATTATACTCAACATTATTATTATTCCTTGAACTAGATGAAGAACTTGGCGTGATTGTTGTATCTGTATCATTAGCATCTGGAACGGGAGGCGTTGTAATTTCTCCTGGAGTTTCAGGAGCGGGATCTACACCAAGAACAGTATTAGTAAAAAGTAATAGTACAACTACTAAAGCTAGCACAACACCTCTTTTCATAACTCATTTCTTTGTGCGACGCTTAATAAAGTTTTCCCTTAACACAAGAATAAGAAGACCAAGACCTAAACCTGTAAAAAACACATAAAAATTAACTGTTTCAAAAGAAATAGGTATTAGTTGAGTCTGAGGTGAGGAAAAATAATCATCTAAGTCGCTAAATGCTAAAGCATATTCACTATAAAGCAAAGCAGTGGATGGTTCTGAGTCTGCCAAGGCAGTACCATATTCAAAATAACTATATCCTAAAAGAGGAAATTCTTGCTGTGAGGCAATAACATCTTGTGCGCGAGCAAGTTTTGCAGTAAGTAACGGTTTCATATTTTCTTTTGTTAAAGCAAAAGTTGCTAAATATGCATCTAGTTCTGCACGCGTTTTTGTTGCTTTAAAGAGTGCTAACCCATATTCTTCTTGCCTAAAATATTTTTTTGCTTGCGTAAGTTGTTCTTCAGTGCTTTGTAAAAAATAATCAGGAAGATACAGTTTCAAATAATTAATTCTACTTTCCACTTGAGAAAATTCTTGGAGTGCTGCAAGCAATAATTCGTCTTCGTTAATAACAAGTGGCTCTCCAGGCAAATTAAAAAAAGAACTCCATGCAACACCACTATAATATCGCTCTATGCCTAGTGCAAGTAATCGTGATGAAATATTTGTAGTATTAATTTCATCAATATAAAATTGAGCTTCAAGTAATCGTTCTTTCACTATAAAATATGTTTCTAAATCCGAAAAAACTTTGAGTTCGCGGGTATCAATTTGTTCTTCTAAAAAAATAATTGAAGTTTGTAGTCGCCGTAAGTTTTCTTGTTTAACATCTTGGGATAAATTCGTAACGAGTAATTCTCGAAGGTTAATATTTGCTGAATAACAAAATGATGCTCTAGCATAATAATCTTCTTGGCGTAATGCAGTTTGTGACTTATTCAAAAAGTCTTCAACAAGAAAATAAAGCGAAGTGTTCACTGTTTCATTTTTTAGCTGTGATTGTATTTCTGATGAACGATTACAAAGAATGCTCGATGTAAGTTTCATTTGATGAGCATATTGTTTATCAACAAAAAAGGGAGATGAAGAAATATCGACTGCATCAGTTGTTGCAATTGCTAATGCTTCAGGTAAAGTAATAACAGGTTCTACCACAATAGGTAAATCAACAAATTCTTTAAAATTTAATGATACTGAATCATCCGTTGAATTATTAATTTCAGAATCATTTAACCAATAAGTCGTGGAAGGAGTTGTATTTCTTGAAAAACTTAAGTTTGGAACAATGACTAATTCATGTCCAGATAGTGAAGCAGCAAGTATCTTTTCTTTCACACGCCCAACAGGAGTAATTATTCCTCCCGAGCTTATTGCGCCAGTCATTGCAACAGTATCTTTAAGTGCAAGATCTTCTAAAGCCGCAAGAGTAAGTAATGCTGTTGCACCACCTGCACTAGGACCCCCAATAAGCGGAGCATCAGCTTGTAATGTGTAAAAAAAATCATAAGCATTGCAATCTTGTGTAGTAAACTCGCAAGCAATTTCATTTGCAAGTCGCGTTGCTACTTGCGTATCTAGTTTTGATAAAGGATAACTTTCAATAAATATAGCACCATGTCCAGGTCGTAGTTGTAAATAAAGTTCTGCAGTACCGCCAATAAATGTACCATTGTCTTGTTCACTTACAGAAAGAAGTGTAATAGATAAAACGTCATCCGTATTTGCAGCACTTACTAAAGGAATAAAAAGTAAGACTATGACAACAAAAATCCCCCTGTTCATAGAAAAGAAGAAGTTTTAAGGAGTATAAAAAACTACTGATTAAAACAAGTAAAAAAAATGTTCGCACACGCAATAATCACCCAAAAAAAATTAATGTTTATTTTTTCCACGAGCACGTACTATTTCTAATCTATCAAACACCGCAGTATAGGTTGTACTTGCCCCATATCCTGTTAAAAAAAAGTGAAAAAATGTTTCTGCATGTTTGTAATGGGTGCTGCGTAGTCCTTGCTCAAATAAATGTAAATCAACGGCTTTATCTTCTATTTTTTTTGAAAAAAAAGAAAGTCCGAAATCAATTAATACTAACTCACCTTGTTTTGAAAGAAGAACATTTGAAGTAGTTAAATCTCCATGTAAAATATCATTATTATGAAGCGTCGCTAACCAAATTCCTACTTGTTTTAAGTAAATTTCTGCACAAGAGAGATTTTCTTTTCCATCACCATTAAGCCAATCTTTAAGTCGACCACCTTTAATATATTCTAAAACCAAAGTGAATTTTTTATCACTAGGAAATACTTCTGGAACGCGCAAGCCTAATTCTTTTGCTTTAATCAAAACTTTGCGTTCCCTATTGGTTCGAGAAAGTCGAAGCGCGTCATCAACTTGAGATAATCGATATGATTTTGGTGTTCGCTCTTTATACACCTTATCATCAACTAGTGTAAGTGTTGCTTCTGCACCTTGTGAAATAATAGCCATAAAAGAAAAGAAAAAAGTCAACATTAAAAAGGTTTCTCTGGAAAAATAAATCCTTTGCTGTTTACATACTCAAGTGACTTGCTAAAATAATCTTTAAAAGAATATATTTTTTCATAATCTATACCCATCGCCGCAAGATGTGCTATTCGTCCACTTGAGGGAATGCCAGGATGAGAAATAGAACCTTGAAATAATTCAGGTATATCCTGAAGTATTCCATATAATGAAAGAACGTGAGCAAGCGTTCCCAACTTATAACTTTTCTTGTGAGGATTATAAAGATTTCCTTTATGAAGAGATTTAGCTTCTGCTGTACTGAGAGGATAGAATTGCAACCAAAAAAGATGATTTTCTACCACATCAAAATTAAAAAAAACGTTTCCTAATTTAATGACATCATCAAAAAAAAATTCATACGAAATAGGATCAACAAAATAATTATAATTCAAAGTAATTTTTTGAGATAAAAGCTGAGGAGAAATTTTTAAAATGACGTCTTCTAGAAATGGTGTCGTTTTGGTTTGTGTCATTTTAGAATAAAAACCCTTTGCTGTTTGCGTAATTAATTGATTTTTCTAAATAATTTCTAAAGGGTGTCGGTTGCGTTGTTAAACCCATTGCTGCTAAATGACCAATGCGTTCTAAAGAAACTTGTTTTGAACTTTCTATGGTTGTTTCTAAAACTGAAGAGTCTTCTTGTACAGCTTTCAAAAGAGTTTTAACATGAGCCAATGTTCCTAAGCCAAAACTTTTTGGTTCGTGATTAGAAGTATACAATCGAGAAGTATCGTAAGTAAGAAAACGAGCATTATCTAAAGGTAATACATCTTGCCAACAAATATTTTTTTGAAAACTAAAATAAAAAAGTTCCATAACGCCCAATGGTCTAGGAAGTTCGGTTTCAAAAAGAGTAATATAAGTAAAGCATGACGGAGGAGTTAACAAATTTTTTTCTAAAGTAAAACGTTGTTGAATCTGCAAAGGAGATAGCTCATTTAATAATTGAATAAAATCAATAGGAGGTAGCAAAGATTTCACCTATTCATCAATAGTGTTTAAAAGATCATCCATTTCGTATTTAGATAATTTTCCTTTGTTGAGTAAACTCATAACTGGCTTTTTATCTCGACCGCCAACAACAGAGTCAAACTCATAATCATCTTCATTAACAGATTCATCTATCGCAACAGATTCTGTTGCGCTTGCATCCATGCTTGCTTCTTCGAATGCTTTTTCGTAAACTTTTTCCCCAACAACGTCAAAGTCATCTTCAAAACCTTCTCCAAATTCATCAAACAGATCCGGATCATAATCTTCGTGTTCTTCATCATATTCCATAACTAGCCCTCTTTATTTTACTCGTAGTAAAGAATCTTTAATTAAGCTACTAACATAAGAGCTCATCCGTTTCCATTCATCAACGGTCATCTTGCGTTTTACAGGCGCAACTAATACTACGCCTTTTCCTAAATCTATAACAATTTTTTCCATTGTAGCACTTTTTATGAAGAGCTCATTTATAAATATTTCCTTTTTGTTATTCCTTTATAGTAACAACTAATAGTTAATTTCAAAACATTTAAAAAGCGAGCGAATAATAAACAATTTGCCCCGTGCCTTAAAACCACTGAAAATGGCCATTTCAGGCAATATAATGATGTTGGATGAGTTCACGGGGCTGCAAACCCCTTGTAGCAAATGAACTATGAAAGATAAAGAACGTTATCAAGAGCTGACTTTTAGAGTGCTAGGTGCGACCCTAATTCTTTTTGGCCTGGTAGTTATCATCCCTCAACTTATTGATTTTATTATATTCTTATTCGGTTTACTTTTAGTCCTCACAGGACTATATTTCTTCTTTATTCATCATACAGATTACGCATTAACCCATCGTAGAAGTAAAAAAAAGAAAAAAAAGATATAACTATTACTTCGTATGCTCTTTATTTAAAGGTAATCTCGTATAATTCTTACAAGTAAAGCAATAAAACACAAGAATCCCGCCACGAGTTCTCATACGACAATTTTTTCCAGGTAAAAAAGGAGTTTTACAGTGTTTGCAATAAGAGTGTTTAACGTCTCGAGGAAGAGATAGTCTAAATTTCATACCTAACCGTCTAATAAGATAAAGATAACGTTCAGATCGTAGCCCTGCCGTTTGGCGTTCTTGCTGATAAATAACAGATAATTCGTCAATATGATATTGTGCTCGTTTTGCAGGACCTTTTGGTTTTGCCATTAAGAATTGTTAAAAAACACAAGTATATAAAAAAACTTGTTTCTTACCCTTAAGTATGGACTCAGCAATTCAAGATATGAATACATTTATACATAAATTTACTCAATTAGAAATCCCGTTAAATGGCGCAATAAGTATTCATAAGGCCGTATATATGCCTCATTCTAGTGCCCAACCGCTTTTGGAGAAGACACCAGAAGAGCCTGTTGCAACAGGCTTATTTTTGGGAACGAGAAACAAACATCATTTTACTCCTTCAATAAATCTCTTACGTTTAATTACACCTCATACGAGCCAGAAAATCGTGCTTAATGAGAAAGCTGCATGGCTCTTTGTATGTGGTCGAGACGCGTTTCCAAATAATGTTTTATCTGGTGATATGGACGCAAAACAAGTTATTGTGCAAAATGAAGAAGGCGAAGTACTAGGTATGGCAAAAAAGACGCCTGAGTTCTATAAAAATATTGTTCATGCGGGGCAATTACTCAAGAATAAATAATTTACTTAAGCACCTCAATTGCGGGAAGTTTATTTCCCGCTAAAAGTTCTAAACTAGCACCGCCACCTGTGGAGATGTGCGTCATTTTTTCTGCATAGTTTGTTTTATGCACTGCACTTGCAGTATCGCCTCCCCCAATAATGGTCGTCATATTATGTTCTGCTAAGAATTTAATAATAGTATTTGTTCCTTTATCAAATGGTTTGACTTCAAAGACACCAAGCGGTCCATTCCATACAACGGTTTTTGCCGAACCTAAAACTGCTGAAAAAAGTTTCACTGATTTAGAACCAACATCGTATGCTGCTTTCGTTTTTGGAATTTCTGCAAAGTCAACAATAGTAATCTGTTTTTTGTCAATCTTCGTTTTCCCTTTAAAATGAGCTGGTGTAGCAACTGCAAAGTCTGTTGGAAAAATAATTTTTGCACCATATTTTTTTAACAATTTTTTTGCTTCAGGAATCATGTCTTCTTCGACGAGTGAATGTCCAACAGCAATATCAGCTGCACGCATAAACGTAAAGACCACACCACCACCTAAAATGAGTTTGTCTACTTTTGCAAGGAGTTTTTTAAAAAGTGGTAATTTATCACTTATTTTTGCTGCGCCAAAAATGGCTACGAGTGGTTTTTTATGATTGAGATGAACATTTTTTATTTCTTGTTCTACAAGTAATCCTGCTGCATGTGGCAAGAGTTTAGGTAGTGCATAAACAGACGCATCTTTTCGGTGCATGGTGCCAAATGCATCATCAATATAGACATCAGCGTGTTTTGCAAGTTGTTTTGCAAATTTGATATCGCCTTTTTTTTCTCCGTCATAGAATCGTAAATTTTCAAGAAGAACTATTTTTTGTTTGGGGTTGGTTGGCGCGTCAATAATAGGGTGTAGTTCAATTGTTCTCTTAAGTAGTTTGGAAAGTTCTTTTGCAACTGGAGCCAAACTAAATTCTGCCAGGTTAGTTCTTGACTTCGAATCAGGCCTGCCAAGATGACTGGCTAATATTATTTGTTGTGGTTTTTGTTTGAGCACGTACTTAATAGTTAAAAGCGCGTTAAGAAGTCTATAATTATCTGTTACTTTACCATTTTTAAGTGGAACGTTAAAGTCGCAGCGAATAAAAACTCGCTTACCAGTTAGTTTGAGTTGTTTAATTGTTTTCACTTTTTTTGTTCACCTCTAAAAAATAACTTCTTACTTCTTTATTAATGCGTGGTTGTGCTTGGTCGGTGAGTGAATAATATACTTTTTGAGCGGTGTTTCCCCAAGTGTAATCACCTTGTTCGTCCTTGACTTCTCGAGAAAAAATGCCCATTGCTTCTCCTCTCTGAAGCTGATAATAAATGTTTCGTTGAGATGCTTTGCCAAAAAGTCTAATATAATGTTTGTAGGCATCATAAGCAGTCATTTTGCCTGCAACAAAAATAATCTCCACAAGCCTGTCACGAACAATGCTTTTAGATGGTCTTCCTCGCCCCATAAAACAGCCTAAGAACTAACAGAATAAAAATGTTTGTAAAAAAAG
>JAIPJP010000001.1 GCA_021734105.1 Candidatus Woesearchaeota archaeon | reverse complement strand
AAAAGAGCATGACAGCATGAGCAACACTTGTGTTGCGAGTTCATTTGTTGATAAATTCTTTTGAGCAGAGCGAGAATAATTCTTCGCAGTATACAAATGTATTCCTTTCCGGACAAAGCCTAAAGAACAAAAACATTAAAAAGAATGACGCAGTACATATTTTTGTGGAATTTGCAAAAGAACTTACACCAACATTTCTTAGAACCCTTAAAAAAACACTCGCAGAAGAATTTAAAGATGCACAAACTATAGCGATTAAAATTCATTTCGGCGAAGTCGGCAATAGTAATGCGCTTAAACCAAAAGATGTGCAACCATTTACCGAGCTTCTTAGCGAGATGGGTAAAGAATTTTTCTTATACGATACATCCGTAGCTTATCCTGGACCGAGAAGCAACCCGCTAACCCATAAAGCATTAGCACTTGCAAAAGGCTGGGGAAAACTAGGAAAAATTTCTCTTGGCGACGATATTATTAAAGAAAAAGGAGCTTATATGACTTATGAAGTAGCAAAAAAACTTGCTGATGCTGATGGTGTCTTAGTTATTTCTCATGTGAAAGGACATACATGCACAGGATTTGGCGGCGCGATAAAAAATCTAGGCATGGGCGCGCTCTCTAAACAAAGCAAACGAGCAATACATAATGGCGGTAAGCCAAAACAAGAAGGAACGTGCACCGCATGTAAGGCCTGCGAAAAAGCATGTCCTGCGCACAGCATTAGAGTTCTAGATAAACCAAAAGTAGGCCTGTGCTATGGTTGTAGTGACTGCGGATATGTATGCCCAACAGGGTATATGGCGCCAAAAACGGAGTTTTTTGACAAAACCCTTGCAGATGGAGCGCTTGCTGCAGAAAAACATTTTAAAACAAAATATTACATCAATATTATCAAAGGGATTAGTAAACTTTGTGATTGCGTACCAACATCAGGTAAGAAACTTGCAAAAGATGCAGGATACCTGCATGATGGAAATATGGCTGCAATAGACAGAAAAAGTCACGAAATTCTCTTTAAACAAGAAGGAAAAGACGTTTTTAAAGAAGCAAATCTAAAAAGTGGCTTAGTGCATATAGAAGCCTGCGAACAGCTCCAAAATGCGTAAAATACCTTCAAAAAGAGTTTAATTTATATACTCTGAGTGTTTTTTAAGTGATAATCAAGGGAGAAATCCGTTGATAATAAAATGAGAGTAAAATTAAAATGAAAGGAAAAGTAAAATTTTTTAACGTAAGTAAAGGCTTTGGCTTTATTGTAGGCGAAGACGACAAAGAGTATTTTGTACATATGACCGGTTTAACACCTGGTATGAAACTAAACGAAAACGACGAAGTAAATTTTGAAGTAGTGGAAGGCGAACGAGGCCCAAAGGCTGAAAACGTCACACTAGTAGAATAAATCATACTCATACAGTATTCTTAGTTTACCACATTTTTTTTATTTTTTTTGTTTTACCTTCTAGTATTATTATACTATTGTAGATTGAATTACAACAGTTTCTTAAAAGTCCTTATTCTTCTTAGATAAAGTGTTGTACTGAACAAAAAAATTGCTCAGCAATTATCAAACGAACATTTTTCAAAAAGTAGAAAAAGCAAATAAACAAAAAAAAGAAGTAGAAAATAAAAAAAATTATCGTTGCGTGGTTCGTTGCCGACTTTTACCAGCACCGCGCGCACCGCCTCGATTGTTAAAAGAAGTTTTTGGTTTATCATTTGTTCGAAAACGACTACTTCCACGATTACCTTCGCGAGGACCATCTCGACCACCAAATTTATTTCCACGAGGTCTAGAACTACTGCCTTCGCTGCCTTCTCTTGGTTTATGGCTACTAAATTGTTTCTTAGGAGCAGAACTGCCAAAGCTGCTTCTTGGTTTATCGCCAAAGTTACTTCTAGGTCTATCACTACCACCTTCACGAGAACGATTACCAAAGCTACTTCGAGGTTTATCACCAAAACTGCTTCTAGATCTATCACTACCGCCTTCACGAGAACGACTACCAAAGTTACCTCTTGGTCTGTCATTTCCAGAGTCGCTACCAAAACGTCGTCGAGGACTTTCGTCTCGAGACTCTCGTTGACCATAGCTTCGTCTTTCTGGACGCTCACGAGCGCGACTATCCCCTCGGTCATATTGTCGAGGACCACGATGCTCTGGCTTTCTATCAGAACGAGTCATATCGGTTTTCACTTGGTCAATGAATGGTTTTTCCAATTTTGTTACTTCAAAATCATTCTCATACAAGACTCTTGAAAAGTTAGGATGATCTCGTTGCGATAATAAATTTACTACGCGACCTTCTTTTCCAGCTCGAGCTGTACGACCAATACGATGCACGTACGATTTTCCGTCAGCAGGAATATCATAATTGTAGACGTGCGTTACTTGCGGAATATCAAGACCACGAGCTGCAACATCAGTGCATACTAACACATCTGCTTTTTCACCATGAAATGAATCTAAAACACCGCTTCGTCTGTTTTGGGTTAAACCGCCGTGAATTGCCATAGCAGATATTCCTTGTTTTTTCAAATTCTTCTCAACCACGTCAACCATACGACGAGAGTTACAAAAAATCATGATAAGACCTGAGGTTCTCTCTTTTTTAAGCAAGTGAACGAGTAGTGAAAACTTTAAGGGTCCTGCAACTTCATAATAGACTTGCGTTAATTTTTTTGGATCAACATGCTCGATTGCTGAAATCTTTACCGGATCATGCATGAATTTTTTAGCTAGACTTGTAATTTCAGGATGAAGCGTTGCTGAAAAAAGTAAGGTTTGCTTCTCTTTAGGACATTGACCCATAATCTTTTTTACATCATCAATAAAACCCATGTCAAGCATTCTATCAGCTTCATCTAAAACAAGATGTTTTAATTTGCTAAAGTTAATATTACCGCGTTCCATGTGATCAAGAATTCTTCCTGGTGTTCCAACAATAATATCGCATTTTGCTAATGCTTGTTCTTGAGGTCCATAAGAGACACCACCATAAATAACACCAACTTTAAGTTTTTTCCAACGAGAAAAAATTTTGAGTGCTTCTGAGATTTGCTCAGCAAGTTCACGAGTTGGTGCTAAGACTAATGCTTGCATGCCATGACCAGATTCAGAGTTTTGAATAATACCAGCACCAAATGCTAACGTCTTTCCAGACCCAGTAGCACTGCCACCCATAACATCTTTACCTTCGACAACTAGAGGAATAGTCTTTAACTGAATCTCAGTTGGCTGTGTGAAATGTTGTTCTTTAATCATCTTGAGCATGCCTTCAGCAAGCCCTAAATTGTCAAAATTACTATTTTCTGTACTCATTTTGTTTACTATACGTTAGAAAAAGTTAACTCAGTTCTTGTCAAGGAGCGTTACGTTACGCACAAAAACCATCTGGTTTTTGGTGCAAAGAAGACCAAAGGACTTCTTGCACACAAATCCGCAATAAGGATTTGTTGCGCCCTAGAAATATAAGAATATATTTCTATGACTTTCTCACCAATCATAAATATTGTGTTTTTCTTTTTTTTCACTTATGCTGGAATGCAACGCTCTGGCAACTCATAAGTGACCATAAACACATACTATGCGTATACTAAACGTAAGAAAACAGGTTTGCTTTATAAATGTCGCTGTTTTATGTTTCAAATAAACTATCAACAGCTTGTGCTAGCTCCTTATTTGTCAACGTGCCATTTGGCGCTTTTTCTTTGTACTCATGATGCAATATAGTAAGATACTCTTTAGCTTCATTTCGAGAATATAGTTCTACATTAGAACCAACAAAACTATTTTTTTTATCATCAAAAAGCACACAAGGATAATTTTCCTTTACGCCGAGTCTATATGAAGGAACTTGTAATGAATACACCAACTCATTTGTTTTTGCATCATACTCAAATTCTTCGAAATCACCTACGTGTAATTCTTTTGGTTTTTTAAAAAAAGAACTAAAATATCCTTTTGTGATAAACACTGCATCATCAGGAGCTTGTGTGATGGTTTCATAAAGTTTTTTGAGTTCAGCTTCAATTCTAGGAAAAGAAGTTTCCTTTGGAATAGTATTAGTATACCACGCAAAATCTGCATCTCGCCACAACGCATGAGTGTATTGCTCAAAAAAAGCAGCTTGAAACTCTTCTACGGATTGCAAGGGTTGGCGCTCTTTAACACTGCCTAAAAGACTAGCATGAAAAAAAAGTTTTGCAAAATCAGCAACATCATATACCATTGTTTCCATAAGAGAACGTGAATGTTTTTCTTCGTAGGTGAAATGACCAAGATTGACCGAGGCCAATTTTTTTATCCATCTATCAGCATCTTCTAAATGCGTAATTGTTGCTTCTAATTGTGCTACACGCTCTTTAGCCTCAGCAAGAGAGGTAAATTTACCGCCTTCTTGAACAATTTCTTCATAAAAGCGAAGTGAACTAGATTCATCATATACTAGATATCTTCTATGGGCTTCAAATTCAGCTATAAGTTCTTGTCTTGCCTGCGCAAGCGATGGTGAAAGAAATGCGGAAGAACATCCCTTACTATCAGTCATAAAATTCCACGCAACGCTGAGTAAAGGCTCTTCTAAGGAAAGCGCAAGAATATCTTCAAGCGTCATATTGGGAAAATCAGCAGTTGCTGCTGTTGGAAACGGCCAAGGAGTATTCATCAAAAGAGAAGAATGAAACAAGCATTATAAATCTTATCACTCATACATCATTTTTTCAATTTGCTTAAATTTAGGCCAATTTACACAAGAATATAACTCACTAAAAAATTTATAGGTTTGTTTATACACTAGCGCAGGAGAATAAAATTGTTTCTTAAGATTTTGGTGTGCTCGCCTATTATATTTTTTAAATGTAGAAAAAGAAAGATCTTCGCTTTGCTCAATAAAATCAAAAAAATCTTCTAAAGCATTTAATACTTTAACATTATAACGTGCGCTAAACAACTCATGTAATAATTCCTTTTTAGTAGACTCATCACTAACTATTCCAACATCACTACTGTCTACAACTAAGTTATTATTGTTATAAGTTACAAACGCATCAATCGTTGACTTGCACCCATTTAAATTATTCTTTTTACCATTAATTTTTTCCTTAGAAAGAGACTTTTTAGTAGATTCATTACTTCTGTCAGAAGAAGAAAAACTATGTTCTAGTCCATTTGTAACCATATAATCTGTATAAGCATTTAAACCCTTAACAAGATTAACACAATATTGATAGGGACCTAAATAAGTTCTTATTGTTGTTTTCTGAGTATAACTAAAAAAAGTAACATATTTTTTCTTAGAAGGTAAATTTTTTATAAAATAAAATTTCGCAAATTCAATTAACCAAGATTTTTGTGTTGGAGATAAGTTAGGATACACAGTTGAAATATCTTTCCACAAATGTTCGTTAGATACGTAAAAAGGTATTTTTTTTATCTGGCGAGACGAGAATATCATTACCGAAGTTATTTGAATGATGCGTTTCTTTTTTAGTAAGACCTTCTTGTTTAATAGTTTTATGAAATAATTCTATCACCTCATCAATTACAGCGGGATTACTCGTTTGAATTCCCGATAACGTTAAAGGTTTAAAAATTTCTTTAGTACATTTAACAAATTTTAACACGCTAGAAAACGAAGGTAAGGTAGTGAGTAATTTCAAAGCATGATCATACCCGTCAAAAAAATTTAAAAAGTCACGTACGCCCATATCAACAAGAAAAGAATGAAAATTGTTCTTTGAAGGATTTTCTTCTTTTGCAAACCAATTTGCAAACAATTCTAATCTTTGTCGATGTTGTAGAGTGAACTGCCCATATTGTTCTGTAATTTCAGAAGCTAAATGCCGTCCTAAAACAACTTTTGAAACACTTTCTTCAAGAGGAGTCTCTGATATTCTTAAACTGAATTGATTATTGGCAATAAACTCCGTAATTTCATCTGAATGCATGGTTTTGTCAAAAAAGGCACGATAGGAACTTTTGCGCGTACTAACATCTTCTTCAAAGAAAAAGTTATCTGCGAAAACGTCATCTAACGAACAATTGTTCTTACCCATACAGAATCAAAATAATCAAGTATTTATAAAAATAAGTATTTAACAACTCAAGAAAAGGCTTTGCTTCATAGATAATATTTTTGCTTTAAAAAGAAATCATTTTCTCTACTCAAAATAATTATTTTTCCTCTAGACTAAATAACAAACAGCCAAATTTTACATAGCCAAAAAAAACAGCTGAACAAGTTTATTTTATCCACATAGCATAAATTTTTTTCCTTTGTTTATCTTAAGAAATCTTCAAGGCAGTATACCTCAACTATTCTAAACAGCTCCTAAGAAAGAGAATATTTAAAAAGTATTTTCAAAAAATAACTACTATGCCGCAAAAAAAGCGAAAACAAAAAATGTATCCTGTTCGAAAAAGAATATTTTTTGAAGGAATAATTTCAGGTTTATTTGTTGGCATGAGTGCTGTTTCTGGATTAACTATTGATCCATCAGACTTAACAGTTAGTATCCTTAATCAAGTATGCTCAAGAAAGGGGGGAGAATTTAATTGTAGCAAACTTGTTGCGGGAGCATCCCTTCTTTTCTTACTTTTATCTATATTCACACTTGGTCTTGAAATTCATAAACTCAAAAAACCAGTTATTTTTGCGAAATGGAGAATAATGCCTTGGGTGGAAGGACTCATTATTTATATTGTAGGAATACTTATCGCCTTTACAACAATAATTATTATTTTTTAAAAAGGTTTTACCTACAAAATCATAAGAACTGTCTTTAACAATATAGTTTTTTCTTGAAAATTAATTTTTGCTATGTTTTGATTACTTCGTGCTAAGTACATAACTTATAAACCCTTATATACTATAAGGTGAAGTGTTAAATAAGATATTCTAAGCAAGTCTATCTATGAACCACGTCATAATCAAACAACTCAACAAAATTATTGTTCGAAGCATAAAACAACTTATCATAATACTTATAGGACGAATATTACAGGCAAGTTGCAAGCGTATAAAAAGACAAATACGCAAACTTATAAAACGCCTTACATTTAGAAATTCACAAAATGATTGATCCCTTAGATATTATCACCGAATTCACGCCAGACTTTGCTATAGCATACGGTTCTGGAGCCATGGAACAACAAAACTATTCCATGAAACGAGGACCCATGATAGATTTTATCTTTGGTGTGCAAGAAGTAGCACAGTGGCATCTGCATAACATGGGACGACGACCACAAGATTACTCGTTATGGGCAAAACAACACGGCATAAACGCAGTAGAACAATTACAAGAAGAGTATACTGGCATCTATTACAACCCTTTTGTAAAATTTGAAGACAAGCTCATTAAGTACGGTGTTATCAGCGAAGAAGCACTCATTAAAGATTTAACAGAATGGAATTCACTCTATGTCGCAGGACGCATGCATAAACCATTTCTTAGCATAAAAACAAACGAGCTTGTTAATCAAGCACAAGAAAAAAATTTAGCACACGCAGTGAATACTGCGCTACTCGTTTTACCTGAAGCATTTAGCTACGAAGATTTATTCTTAACCATTGCAGGTTTATCGTATCACAAAGATAATCGCATGAAATTTGCAGAAAACAAAAATAAAGTACAACATATTGTAGAAAAAAATTATGATGCGTTTTACAAGCAATATATCCCCCTACTTAGCAATTACGATGTGAGTATCACTAATGAGATAATCCGACAAGACAAAAGTCCACAAACACTACAACACCTACTCTTAGAACTCCCCCAAGAACTCAAAAGACGCGTCAGCATAAAAACAACACTTTACCCAACAACATATCTACAAAACGAGAAATTAGCAACGCCAGACGAAATAGCAACAATTGTTCTAGAAAGCATAGGAACTATTGTGTATACAGCAAGCAAAGCACAAACCAAGAAAGGAATAAAAACAGCAGGCATACCTAAAGCAGTACGCTACGGCCTAGCAAAAGTTGGGAAAGGAATGAAATCAAAAATAGCAAAAGACATGCGACTTGCAAAGCGTGTAGAACGGCAATGGAAATAGCTCCCTGAAGCAAAGAAAGAAGAGTTGCGCTAGAGTTTGACGGACATGAGTTTATTAATTCCTAGAAATCTTTTGGACATCTACACAAAAACAGTATCCTCATAAATTTTCTTAAAATCATCCTCTAATAAAGACATATAGCCAACATATGTTAAAGAACATTTCTCCAACAACCACCTGATACCAGCAAACAAAGACATACGTAAAACATTGTCGCAGATAAAAAAACACGAGGTCGTTCGGATGGAAGGGTATCTTATTAGCGCAGAAAGCGAACGCTTACTACCCTGGACGTCAAGCCTGACCCGAGACGATACAGGCTGTGAAATCTTCTACGTGGAGAAAGTCTCCAGGATAGGAAAAGTTTATTGATGAAAATAAATAAAGAACCACCAGCACCATTATTCTGCACTTATGGCATGCAACGATATTCTTGGTAACACCACACCCTCATTTTACGAAGCAGTTTGATTTTCTGCAACAACAATAATAGTTTGTCTTAGTTCTTTGTAGGGTTCTAAGTTTTCCCATAAATCTTCAACTCTTTGAATAAACCTAGGTTCATCATCGCACAACGTATTTACTTCAGGATTAGCTTTAATGGCAGCACAATCATAAGCGAAAACTTCAATAGTGTATTCGCCTGGTTCTCTAAATGAAGTATAACCACTTCCCCCAGAACCTTTGCCTGCGCTAAATGCTCGAATAGTTTGCGCGTAAGGTGCAACTAGCTTTTTTCCATAAACCATTTGAGAAGACATATAATGTTCACCCTGTGAATATTTTCCAACAACAAGCCAGCCATCAGAAGATTTTTCATCCGGACAATCAATGTATAACTTACCATTGACTTGATCTTCTAACGTATACGTGTCTTGAAGATTGTCAAAGGTGAAGACGCAGTCACCTCCAGCTGCAGCGATGTCTTCTGGAACTTCTTGTGTTTTTTTATTACCACAATCCACCAATATCACCTTTTCATCATAAATAACATAATACACGCGATAACCCTTACTTTTTAACTCTCTGATAAATACATAACTCAACGGCCTCCCTTTAGTCGGATTATCTTTTAACTCCGCAATCTTCTTTTTAAACACATTTTTGACTTGAGGAGGAAATAATTTCTCAAATTTATCAGTAAACGATTTTGGCTCAATAATCTTCACAAATATCCCTCGTTGCTAAAACTAAAAAACCCCTCAGTTCCAATAATAATATGATCTAAAACAGTAATAGCTAACAATTTCCCTGCCTTTACGAGTATTTGAGTTACTTCTTTATCATTTTCAGAAGGTTCTGGATTTCCACTTGGATGATTGTGAACTACTATTACAGAATTAGCACTTTCTTTGATAGCTGATTTAAAGACTTCTCTTGGATGTATCAAAGAGCTGTTTAACGTACCAACAGACACTATTTCATCTTTAATCACTTTATTTTTAGAATCTAAATGCAAAATCATAAAATGTTCTTTATCTGCTCCTGCTAATTTAACAGAACAATACTCATACACATCTTTAGCAGATTTAATAGACTTACCATTTTGTTTAGATAAATTATGTCGTTTATTAAACTCAAATAACGCAAGAATCTGAGAAGCTTTAGCCACGCCTATACCGTTAATCTCTTGTAATTCATGTAAACTACAACATGAAAGCTTATTAAATCCATATTTAGAAATCAACCGATGCGACATATCAATAACATTTTCGTTTCTAGTTCCTTTCTGTAAAATAACAGCTAATAATTCAGCATCTGAAAGTACAACAGCACCTTCTCGTTGCATTCGCTCACGAGGACGATTTTCCAAAGAAATATCTTTTAATCGCATAAAGAAACAAGTCAAACAACCAATTAAAAAGCTCTTCTGCAGTAAATTCGAAGAATTTTCGGAAAGAAAAACCAAAAGACACTACGAAGAGTGCCGCTACCCTGGTTTGCCCTTCAGGACTTTAACCTGACGAACTCCCCAGCAGTTGGTTTGAATAAAAAGAGATTAGAAACTATTTAAGCTTTTTTGAGGGTTAAAAGCACTTAAATCTCACTAGACAATCTCTCGTAACGTATTTAAAAAATAGTACATCCTTAAAATCATTCAAAGAATGGCTTGCTCAATCAAGATGTGACTGAGTACAAACGAAAATTATAAAGGGATTTATAAAGGAACTTATAATAAAGCAACATGATCAACTTCGATTTATAATAAACGATGTAACTATAAGGGCGTTTATAAAGGAACTTATAATAAAGCAAACATTTATAAGGTGAAATTATAATACATAATCAACAATGAACGAAAAAGATTTTACTTCAGAAAGAGCGGGAAAAGCCGTTTGGGAGCCTCAAGGAGCATATTTTCGATTCGAACCACGCTTTTTACCTTTAGAATTTGAAGAACAAAAGGCATTAAGTTTCCAAGCTCAAAAAACAAGTCTAGCATTAGGGAGACTTGATGGACTAACAAAAAAATTCTCCGAACAAGAAATCAGTCTTTTCATGCTTCCGTTTATGATTAAAGAAGCACAACTTAGTTCAGAAATAGAAGGTACTCGTTCAACAATTTCAGATGTCTTTAAAGGAGAGAAAATTAAAGAACAAAATCTAGAAAAAAGACTAGATAACGAAGAAATTAGAAATTATCAAGAAGCACTGCTTCAGGCGTTAAAAACCAATGAAACAAAATTTTCAGAAGAGCTAATCAAAGAAATTCATAAAAAATTGTTGCAAGGCGTTCGAGGAGAGGATAAAGAACCAGGAAACTATAAGGAAAAACAAAACGCAATTGGAAAACGAGAGGACACCTTTGACTCGGCAAAATTTGTTCCGGCATCACCTGAAACAACACATCATTTAATGAAAAATTTAATTGAATATATGAATTCTGACGAAGATGTTATTCCATTATATAAAATAGCCCTTACTCATTATCAATTTGAAGCAATCCATCCATTTAGAGATGGTAATGGTAGAATTGGACGAATGTTTATAGTATTACAACTTTGCAAAGAAAAAATAATTAGTCAACCATTACTTTATATTAGCGAGTATTTAACAAGAAACAAAGATAGATATATCGAAGCACTCTACGAAGTTAGTGCAAAAGGAAAAATAGAAGACTGGTTAATATTTATCCTTAAAGCTCTAGAAGTGCAAGCAGAAAAATCATTTGAACTACTTAATAAAATAGACACATATAAGCAAGAACTTCATCAAAAAATTCAAGGATTTTCTCAAAGCCCAAAAATGCACGCAATAATTGATTCTTTATTTAAACAACCATTCTTTACAGTAGAAGATATAAGAGTCATATTAGAATCAACACAACCAACTGCATGGAATTTAGTACAAAAACTCATAGAAGCAAATATAGCTGAAGAAGTTGGCTCAGAAGGTAGGAAAAAAGTTTACGTTGCAGGAAAAATCATAGATTTACTTGAGGGAAAAATATGAAATTCGTAGTTGAACAAAGTATTAAAAAGTTTTGAACTACTGTAAAGGTCAGACTACAAAGTAGTTTATGATTCAAATAAGTATCCAAATTAAATTAAGAAGCATCATTAATAAAAAAATACAAAACAAATGTACAATAACCAACAAAATGACTCAAATAACCCTCACGAAATCACTTTATGTTACTGGCGTGTTTTGTCCTCGCTTGTTTTGGATGAAGCTCAATAGGCCTCGGCTCTTGCCTGAGACAGGCATTGATGGCGAGCTTCGGATGGCAGAGGGGCAGGTTGTTGGAGAGATGGCAACCTCGATGTGGCCAGATGGCATCATGCTACGCAATTATGATCAGGAAGCAAACGCTGCGAAGACCAAAGAATTGCTTGCCTCGGGGAAGCGAGTACCACTCTTTGAAGCGGGCTTTGCTGCCGTTGTTGAAGACACTCCTTGCTTTGCGCGAGTAGACATCCTTGTTCCTGTCGGGAAAGATAGTTGGGACTTGTATGAAGTCAAGTCATCAACAAGAGTAAAAGATGAACATTTGCATGACGTGGCGTTTCAAGCTCGCGTCTTAACCCAGAACGGACTACATCTTAATAGGATTCATATCGTGCACATCAACTCAGACTATATTCGAGGACCACAAACACAACCCATCGACGTAGCAGCATTTCTAGAAGTCGAAGACGTCACCGATAGATTAGCACCAGTATATGATGACGCTGAACATTTCATCCCCTTCCTTAAAGACTTACTGACGCAAAAACAATACCCAGAAACCATTTGCGAAAAACCACGAGACTGCGATGCCTGCAGTCAAGTCCTACCAGCACACTCCGTCTTTGAACTCGTAAGCCTACGCAATCAAAAAGCAAAAGCATTATGGGGCAATGGCTACAAACTTATAGAAAAAATCCCTAGAGAAACAAAACTATCCAGAAAACAAGCACTCCAAAGCGTTGCAGTTATGACCGGTCAAGCACACCTAGAAGAAGACGTTATTAACGAATTCTTATCTTCATTAACATTTCCACTCCATCACGTAGACTTTGAAACGTTTAACACCGGCATACCAAAATACGAAGGAACTAAACCCTACCAACAAATACCCTTCCAATATTCTTTAATAATACAACAAAACAATGGAGAAACTAAACACGTTGAATTTATTGCTGAGCCTGAACTTGATCCAAGACCAGCATTTTTAGCAAGTCTGAAAGCTGCACTTGCTAACACCTCTGGAACCATCCTCGCATTTAACGCACCATTTGAAATACGAATCTTACAAGAACTCATGAAAGCATATCCAGAACACGAAGCATGGATAACTGATGTATTAAGTAGATTTAAAGACTTAGCAGAACCATTTCGCAGCTTCGCCTACTACCATCCTGATCAGCACGGCAGTTACTCCATAAAAGCATTACTTCCTGTACTCACCAACACCTCCTACGAAGGCATGGACATAGCAGGAGGAGGCGTTGCCAGCGCATCGTTCTTAGCGTTAGACAACGCAACAGATGAGGATGCACAAGCCATTAGAACAGCACTCCTTGCCTACTGCAAGCAAGACACGCAGAGCATGATAGATGTTTTAGACGCGCTAAAAAAATTATCATGAAATACAACATCTCATTTGAAATACAAGGTGAAGCTAAAGCATATCTTGAGCATCTTCGAGCAATAGTAAGCGAAGCATTTGACGTGCACCGAGCCTTACTTCGAGCGCCACCACCACACCTCACACTCAAATATAGTTTTCATGCAACACCAGAACAACTCGTTAAAAAAACCAGCTGAGTGTTTTTTGAACGATTTCCGGAATCTTTATAAGAGCTTTACTACTTTTACGTGGCTATCATGGAACCAGAAACACTCACAGCAATTATTGCAGGCAGCATAGGTGCTGTATATACAGTCGGAAAAGGAATAGAAACTATGCATTCATATTATAATGCAAAACAAAAATATAAACAACTTCCATTACAAGACCAAGAAAATATATCTCGGCCAACCCTTAAAAACACCATTAACTACATCCTACAAACAAGCTTTCCAGAAAACCCTAGCGCAGGATTTAATGCATATAAAAACTCAATAATCGGTCAAATTGACGCCGCATATGAGGGGAAAAGAACCTCTGCGTAAAATTAGTTTTTATTTTTTGTATTTATTTCTTTAGTTCTTTTTGCAAGGCAGCAATAAATTAGTTTCAAACACCACCACCCATATACTTTTAAGTGTAAAAAAAGCAATAGTAACAGTTAAAAATATTTCTTGTCCACACCTTCATAAAATTTTTAAGGCTTAACCACTATCACCTTATTAACCAAAGGGGAGGTGTTATGTATGAAAAAATATCCAGAAAATATGGAAGAATTTATGGACCAACCTCTTTATGAAGAAGAAGAATGGAACATCTATAATGCAGATGTTGTTGAAGAAATGCTTGAAGCAGACGGTATCGAGCCACATGAAGAGGGATTTATTAAAGGCTACGTCGAAGCTGAATAATACAAATAATAACTAAAGAGGTGAAACTCACGGAGGTGATTACTTTGCCGCTTTACTTTTTTTCTTTTTCTTTTTTTCAGCAAACCACTCTTGCGCAAGATGCACTAATTCTTGACCAATAAAACCCCATTTCAAATAAGTATTTAATTCATCAAGAGGAATAAACTTTCTCTCCCACACATCGCCAGTATCAGGATTAGGTGTTAACTCTTTATATTTTTTAATCATTGCAACAAAACGAAGTTGAAAAGCATCATCATCTTCCTTATCAAGAAATTCTACTTGTTGCACACCAAGAAGTGTTGGCTTTGTTATCGTAATAGAAATTTCTTCATCAACTTCGCGATGCAGAGTCTTTATGGGATCTTTACCATACTCAACAATACCACCTGGCAAAATCCATTTTCCACCATGTACCTTTTTACAACGACCAATAAGCACTTCGCCAGCATCATTTAAACATATACCATAACATTGCGTAATAGGAATATATTTTTTGAAATCAACTGTAGGATGCCACGTAAATAATACTTTTTTAAAATGAGGATCATACCACATCCCTTGCAGAATTTTCTCTTTAGCGAACTCAATACCAATAACACCAAGACGCTGCACATCAGGAGGATAATACAACGTGTTCATTTTAGCCAAATAATCTTCTTTAGAAAGCGTCTTTGCACCACCCAATTTAACAGAACCATAATAATCAAAGAGTTCGCCAAAATCTTTTCCGGAACGAATAGCTGCAATAGTAACTTTCACAAGCGAAGTCTTTTTTTCACTATCAAAAAGAACTATCGTATCGCCAACCACCAATTTTCGTCTGCGTTGATCAAATAAACGCGCTTCTACAACTTGTTTGCCCGTTATAATTCGCTTTAAAGTTTCTAAGGGCAAATGCATCTTCTGTTCTGCCATCTAATCTCGTATAAGAAATACACCTTTATAAGCTTATAGCGTCTTAACTACTCTTTCTTCTCAGTTGAAGCGCCTTTAGCATTGTTACTATCTGCTTTTGATTCAGTAGAATCTATTTTTGCTGTATTTGCTGCTTCCCCCGTTTCATTCATTTCTATTGCGTTTGCAGCTTCTTGAGCAGCCTCTGTTGCTGCTTTTTTCGCATCAACTGCTGCCGCAGCAAGATTTTCTCTTCGTTGTTCAACTGCCGCATCCATAATAGCGTGCGCTTTTGGGTCTTTCCCGCAACGTTTACATAAACCCATAAAATTAAGAAATTTAGATTGACCACATAATTTACATCTATCATACATTTTTGCCATGTTTAATATCCTCGTCTCAACACTGTATAATAGACCTAAGACGCAAGGGTTTTTAAGCGTTACGCAAGAGAAAGCACCATTTATACAGCAGGAATTGTACTTGCACTCGACGTATTTTTAACACATTTATGTCTATTTGTCACTTTATAGTAGTTATTTATAGAAAAGTTTATATATATTAAAATCAAACAATAAGGTATGAATAAGATTAATGAACCTCATCAAGTAATGTCCTTTGAAGATATGCTCAGAATTTTAGAACCTGAAACAATTTTGAGAAATGACTCTATAAGTACTATTTGCAACGGGTTTAACGAAGCGTTTGCTTGGAATATAGGATGTTCTTTTGAAGATTCTAAAAAATATCTTGATAAAACACTGTTTGAAAAAAAACTCAAAGAGTATGAAGAAGCAATTAATTCAAAACGTCCTTTTGCCGAATATGGAATTAATCCTCATAACGAAATTAAGAAATACGAGTCACTTCAAAAATTTAAAAATCAAATTGTTTTTGACTTAGGAGCAGGAGAATTTCCAGGATCAGTATATAAATTATTAAGTAAAGTAAAGGCTAAAGGATATATCGGTGTTGAAGCACTCAATTTTGAAGTCGCTAAAGAAAATTTAGAAGAGGATGTAAACTATTACAAACAAGAAAAATATTTTGACTACGAATTACCTTTACACATTATTGATTCAGATATGAAAACAGTGCTTAAAAAAATTCCAGATAATTCTGCAAGTTTTATAACATCGGGCATTGACTGGGCAATAATTACAGACGATAACTATTTCAACGAGTGTATGTCTTTAATTGCTCAAAAACTTCATCCAAAAGGAATTCATATTGACAATTGTTCAGACTTTCATTATAGAGCAAGAAGTAATCCACAAGTTAATACAGTAAAACTAGATACTCAACTTTACGCTATAACAAAAAAATAAGTACCATTTATTTATTTTAAATAAGCAACAAATACTTAACGAATTTTTCCTTCAAGTACTCCTTTATCAGCAAGGAGATGTTTACCTTCAGCAAGCAATTCTTGATTATTCATGTACGGCTTGCCGTTTTTTAATTCCATAACTAAGATAAAAAATTCTTCAATGCCAATTTGCTCTTTTGACGCGCCATTCATATCTTTAGGTAAAACCCTATCGCCTAATTGCGCATCGGGAGCCTCTATGAGCGCAACTGTTCCTTCTTTATCTTCAGCTGCTAAAAGCATACCATGACTTAGCTCGCCACGAAGCTTTGCAGGCTTAAGATTACGCACCACAACAATATGTTTTCCTTCTAGTTCTTTAGGCGTGTAATGACCGACCAAACCAGAAACAATTTGTACCGGATCGCCATCACCAAAATCAACTTTTTCAATAAACAATTTTTCAGCATTAGAATGCTTGATAACATGCACAATTTTTCCCACGCGCAAATCCAAGTCAGTCACAGATAATTGCTTAGCAGGGTTTTTATTAGCAGCAGTAACGTTCCGGGGTTCAGTAGCCATATTAGCTTTCTGTTTAGCAGCAGTAGCTTTCAGGGGTTCAGTAGCAGTAGTGATTTTCTGCGTATCAGACTTTAATTGCTTTTCTTCTTTCCCACCAGCAAATTGTGCTCGAAGTAATTCAACAGTTTCATCTTCAATTTTTTGGAAGAGAATTTCAGGAGTGCCTATCACATGATTTTGCACAGAAAGTTCGCCTGCATCAACCAGACCTTCAACATCCCAATTTAATTGTTTGAAAATCTTCTCACTCGTTTCTGGCATGAAGGGCTCTGCAAGAATTGCTAAGTCTTTTACAAAATTAATGAGAATTGCAACATCTTGTTTAGCTTTAGTTGGATCGTCATCTTTTGTTTTCCACGGCGCAGCATCTTGAAAGAAACCATTACCCATACTGCATAGTTTCATGAAGTGCGCAAGCGCATCACGAATGTTCACTTCGTCAAGCAGTTGCAAATATGTATCAATTTCAGCACGCCAATTCAAAACGCGAAGCGACGTATCACTATCAAACGCATTCTCATCAAGCGAGGAAATTTTACCCTCAAAAAATCGTTGCGTGAATGTTAGTGTGCGATTAACAAAATTACCAAAATTAGCAACGAGCTCATTATTCAAACGCTCTTGTAAACCCTTCCACGTAAACTGCGTATCGGCATTCTCAGGACGATAATAACATAAGACATAGCGAAACACATCAGCAGGAATTCCTGTTTCTTTTGCATCATTACCAAACACGCCCGTACCACGACTCTTAGAGAATTTGGTATGCTCATAGTTTAGATATTCTGTTGCATCTAAATGGTGCACCAAATTATGCTTGTTACCTGCAGCAATAAGTGTTGCTGGAAAAATAATACTGTGAAAGGGAATATTATCCTTGCCCATGAATTGATACAAATCAACATCTGCTTTTCCTGCAATCCACCAATCTTGCCAAGCATCACCGAGTAATTGCTCTGTTAAAGAAATATAACCAATAGGCGCATCAAACCACACATAGAATACTTTGTCTTTATACTGCCCGTCATATACAGACTCAGGTAAACTAATGCCCCATTTTAAGTCTCGCGTAATTGCGCGCTGTTTAAGACCCTCTTTAAACCACGCTTTGGTTGTACGAATAGCATTCTGTGTCCAAAAGCCTTTCTTGCTTTGTTCATGCACCCACGTTTCAAGTTCTGGTTGGAGCTGATCAAGCTGTAAGAATAAATGTTTCGTCTCGCGAAATTCGGGCGTCGAACCATCGGATTTACAACGAGGATTTTGTAAGTCCTGAGGATTTAATAATTTTCCGCAATGATCGCATTGATCGCCACGAGCCTCTTCATAGCCGCAATGAGGACAGGTACCTTCAATAAAGCGGTCGGCTAAAAAAGAGTTACAGATTGTGCAAAACGGTTGCGTAATCGTATCTTCTTTAATAAAACCATTCGTAAGCACGTCTTTGAATAAATCTCTAGTAATTTTAGCGTGATTCTCTTTACTCGTCCTGCCAAAGACATCAAAGGAAATGTTAAACCAGTCATAAATATCCTTATGAATTGCATAATACTTATCACAAAGTTCCTGCGGCGTGACACCATCTTCTTTTGCTTTTGTCTCCGTAGCCGTACCATGCTCATCAGCACCACAAACATAGAGCACGTGATCTTTACCGTGCTTAAGACGCATATAGCGAGCAAACACATCAGCACTTAAAGTTGAGCCGATAAGATTGCCTAAATGAGGAATATTATTCACGTAAGGAAGAGCACTTGTGATAAGGATTTTCTTTGTCATAAGACAAGAATAAAGGCAGTTGATTTATATATATTGTGGCATTGTGGCGTAAGAGGGCAGCACATAAGTATTTCTTGCTGCGCAGACCCCTTGTACGCAACGCGTAACAAAATACTACCATTCAGCACAATAATTTCTCAAAGCAACTTTTCGAAATGCGATGAATTTGTTAACGACTGCAAGGCAGCACTACATGAGTTCTTAGTAAAAAATAGTTTTGTAAAAAAAAAACGTCGAATCCTTAATTATTTCTTATCTATAACGTCTTCTTTAAATTGCAAACCTTTTAAGATAAATGAAAGAAAAATATGCGCTTCTTTTTCTGGAAGAGAAAATTCTTCTGCAAAATCAGAAACAGAAACCAATCCTTGCGGATGACTAAACATGAAATCAGCAATCTTACCTGCAGTTACTTCATCATCTAAATTATACGTAGTAACAATACGTTCAAAATCTTTTTTATGATTTAATAATTCATCCATAATACTCATCTCTTGTTTATGCAAAAAAATCTTTATGAAGTAAATACAAAGCGGCAAGTAATTGTTCTTGATTAAGGTAAAGAGGAATCTTCTTTTTGACAAATGTTTCTTGGAAATCAGTAATGACAGATGAATCCAGAATATCAGTTTTAGAAAGATAACAGAGCATCGTCTTATCTAAATCTTTTAATCGTTTGAAAAGTTTTTGTTGATCAGCAAGCGGATAGGAATCCTCTGTTAAGTCAAACACATATACTAACACATCGCCCACATATTTCATCGCTAAGAACGCTTGTTTTTCAATCTCATTCATTTTTTCTAAACGATTCAGCGCGCCAGGCGTATCAATAAATTGTATTTTTTTACCATCATCTGCACTATAACCCATATTAAGTTTTTTTGTAGTGAATGCATAACGATTAATCTCAGGTTTTGCAGGGGTGAGTTTACTTAATAGCGTTGATTTGCCCACATTTGGAAATCCTGCAATACACACGGTGAATAATCCTTCTTTAATACTAGGAAATTCCCTAAGTTGTTGTCGAGCACCATGTAACGATTGTAATTCGCCTTTAATTTGTTTTAACGAAGAACTTACTCGCCCATAATACTCGCCCATAAACATATCAACTTGATTAGCAGATGTTGCTGAACGAACAAGCCGACCATATTTTTTAGAAAGCAAAGCAAGTTGTTTTACAAACCAATCAATACTACCTAACGATTTCTTAAGTTTCTTATAATCAAGCAGTACTTTAAGAAGTTGGGTGTAAAACTCTGTTAAATTATCAAAATTAGGGTATTTGGCAATAATCGATCTAAAACTCTCACTAAGATAATCTTTAATTGTCCCTATCTTTAGGAGTGCGAGTGTTCGTGTTCTTGCTAGCGCTGACTTTTCAGATTCTTTAAGCACGTATTTTCGAGCATTGGTTCTCGCTCGCTTAAAAGCCGAGTCTAAGTACACGTCCAGCTTCTCAATTGGAGGTAAATCATTAAATGCCATATTTATAAAGGAAAAACCCATAGTATATAAATCTGTATTCCAATTATGCCCTTTATGCAAGACATACTCAACTATTTTGCAAAACTAGATACCGAAAAAAAAGAAAAAGGTACCTACGTGCACGATACAACTAAAGGTATTTTTGGCGTGAGCGATACAACAACGCTTCTTGAATTCTTTAAAAAAATTAAATTAGAAGAAGCAGAACACGTCGTTGATTTGGGTAGCGGCGATGGACGAGTAGCGATTATAGCTAGTTTTTTCACTCGGGCAAGCGGCGTAGAATTCGACCCCGCACTTATTGCAGAAAGTAAAACACATGCCAAGAAACTTAATAGCACAGCACGTTTCTTTCAGCGAGATTTTGAAGAATTTGACTTTCATGATGTTGATGTCCTATTTAGCTATGCAGACCAACCGTTCAGTGATACATTTCTTAAAAAACTACATAACGAATTTACAGGCACACTCTACGTCTATCAAGGTATTTTTCTTCCTGAAGCCAACAAAGCAAAAAAAGGTAAGACTGAATGGGTTGCGCAAACACCGTTTATTAGCTATACCTTTGGAAAGAAATAAACAAAGAAAGCAGTGCCACCTTGAAGAAAAGTTAAGCAAGACAGAAAAAAATCCTGTAAACGCAAGACGGCCTTGAAGATTTCTTTTGTTCAGCGTATTTTGTGTTGCGCAAGCAAGGCAAAATACTCACGATGAATATTAACTCATTGCGAGTTGACGAGCAACAATTCTTCGCCGTTGTTTACAAAAGTATTTTTGGACGATACACTACTCATTTAGAATAACGCTTATGCTCACGTAATTTCGCAGCCTTTGCATAATAACACTTAGCACGATTATGCTCGCCCTCATCAAACAATTTTTTTGCATGACGATGAAACCGTTTCGCACGTTGAGAGGCATTCTGCCACGGCATATCAAGAAATCTAATATTAATAAGAAGTGAAAGCAATAATACCACTATAAACACTATAACCCATTGAGCAATTGAAAAATTTTCTGCGCCAATAACTGCGCCAGTAAGTTTATTTCTAAATGATATTTTTGATTGCGGTACAACAATTTCTGCAGGCAAGGGAGATTTATTAGAAGCAACTTTTTCTACAACGACTGTTGAGGACTCAATGGAGTCTATAGATGGTTCTTCTAATAAGGATGCATCTTCGTTATCAACAGCAACAAGCGTATACACATATGTTTTTGGCGGTCCTTGCAAACTCTTCAAAGTTACTTCTAAGCTATCTTCACAAATACACTCCCACAGTTGTTTAGATTCATTAATAAGCTCACATTCATGAAGCACATATTCTTGGGTATACATTTCATGAAGTGGCGTGACCACAATATTAATAATGGAATGATTGCAGTTAGTGAATGTATACACTGGAATAGTCTGATTTTGTTGCTCTGCAAAAACAAAAGAAGATGGTGTTAAAACTAGTAGAATTATTGCACTTAAACAAACAGCCTGTAAACGCATACCCATCTCCTCTCAAAATTATGCTTTTGAAGATATTTAAATCTTTTTTAATATATATAGCTCAGTATATAAATAACATTTAAAACTATCACTTCCTAGTCAAAAAAAGTGTTATTTGCAAAGAAACAGTTATTGTTCTAGTAGGGAAAAAAGCCAGTCTAATCCAATTTGAAAGAAAGAACACTTATTTAAACTGAAATAAAATTTACTTTTTACATGAATAAGAATCATCCTGTCTGGGGAGCACTTGTTATCGATATGCAAGAAGACCTCGTCTATGGCAATAAGCACAACGTAGAAGACCCGCGAGAAGGACTCTTAAAAGAAGACCAACAACAACTTATCAACAACCACAAAGAATTTCTTACCTATCTTAGCAATTGCAGTATTCCTTTTTTTGCTGTGGAACTACGACCAAAAAAACATGGTCCCACCATAAACCCTATCAAAACATTTTTTTCAAATCAAAAACAACATATTATTCCAAAATACAGAAATAACGGATTTAGCACATTTTATTTGGAACAAACACTACAACAATTTAACCTCACACACCTTATGCTTACAGGAATTAATGCAAACGTCTGCGTGTTAGCAACAGCACAAGCAGGTAAGGAAAAAGGCTATCACCTATATACATCATGTGATCTTATAGGAAGTGAAGCTGATCAAAAACACGAACACCCAGAGGCAATAACAAACCTTGCTCAAATAGCAACTATAACCACAACAAAACAAGAATTATACGCACTTATCCAACAACATTAATACACGCCGAAGCGACCAGTCTTTCTAAAAATATACTTTCGTAATTCTTCAGTACCCAGAATAAAAAGTCCGCCAACAAGAGCAATCCACAAAAATTCTAGAGGGAACGGACCGGTTCCAAAAATCTTTTGCATAAATGGCGCGTGCATCATGAGCATTAAGACAGTAAACTGCACAACAAGACCAAGTAAGAAAATCTTATTTTTGATGAAGCCCTTATTCAATGTTGAAAGACGAATAGTGCGACAACTTCTATTATCAAAAAACTGCGTGACTAAAATTGCAGCAAAAAAACCAGTAACAGCAGAGAAATACAACGGATCAGCAACGCCGATAGGTGTGCCAAACGTCCAGCCACCACTATATAATATCATGAAGAAAACAACAAACGATGTTGCTGCCTGGACAGGACCAACAAAGCCATACGAGCGAGCGAGCATTCTTCCTGTTAAGAGTTTTGCCTTAGGATTTCGCGGAGGTAATTTCATGACATCAGCATCAGGTTTTTCCATACCCAGCGCGATAGCCGGCAAGATATCAGTAAACACATCTATTGCTAAAATTAATAGTACAGGAAGAGCCAGCGGCCAACCTAAAAGCACAAAGAAGAGGAAGGGTAAAAGTTCAGGAATATTACTTGTTAAGATATACAGAATGAATTTTTTAACATTATCAAATACTGTTCGACCAGTTTTAATTGCTTTTACAATTGTTGCAAAATTATCATCTAAAAGTACAATGTTTGCAGCATCCTTTGCAACATCAGTTCCAGCAACACCCATAGCAACACCAACATCTGCTTGCTTAAGTGCAGGCGCGTCATTCACCCCATCACCAGTAACTGCAATCATTTCACCAAGTTCTTGAAGCGCTTTAACCACGCGAAGTTTATCTTCAGGAAGTGCTCGAGCAAAAATAATAGGCTCTTTTTTGCGCAATAATTTTTTTAGCTCTGCATCAGACATTTTTCCTAACGCATCACTTTCAATAACATCATACGTATCCCCGTCCTTAATAATTTCTGTTTGGCGAGCAATAGCTTCAACAGTTAATGCTTGATCGCCCGAAATAACAATAATTCTAATACCTGCAGTATAACATTGCTCAACAGCATGCTTCACTTCTTCTCGAGGAGGATCTTGCATCGCAACAAGACCGAGATAGACATAAGTATCTTCTTCTAAACTGTTTTTATCAAGGGCATTCTTTGTAACATCTTTATAGGCAATTGCTAATAAACGCATACCACTACTGGCAAGATGATCATTATGCTGAAGAATTTTTTTCTGCAACGCAGCAGTGAGTGAAACGACTTTACCATTTACCACCAGAGAAGAACATTTATCAAGCACGATACCAGGAGAACCTTTCATAAACGCGTAAGAATTATCACCTACTTTGTTTGCTGTAATCATATATTTTTTTTCAGAATCAAAAGGAATTTCTTCTAAACGATGTTCTTCTAAAGCGTGTTTTTGCGAAAGCACCATTTCTTTTAATGCAATCTCCGTTGGATCACCCTTAGCACCATCCTTCGTCATCGTTGCATTATTACAAAAAAAAGCAGCATCAAGTAGTTTATCAAAAAACTTATCTTCAGATGCATGCAAATAACTCACATTAGATTCATCACAAAATACTTTATGTGTATCCTCAAATTCATAATAGTTGTTATCATAATACAAGGATGCAACTTTAAGTTTGTTCATCGTGAGCGTTCCTGTTTTATCCGTGCAAATGGTTGTGACGCTACCAATCGTTTCAATGGACTCGATGTCTTTTACGAGCGCTTTATTCTTTGCCATTTTTTTTGCTGCAAGTGAAAGTGTTAATGTGACTGTTGGCAAAAGACCTTCAGGAACATTTGCAACAATAATACCAATGCTAAAAATAATACTTTCCCAAACTGAGATACCTATGAGTTGCCCTATGCCAAAGAACAGAATACCAAGGCCGACAGCAATACTAGAAATTAATTTTACAAACACATTAAGTTCGCGCTTAATTTTTGAATCATGTTTTTCAACACTACTTGTGAGTTTTGCAATTTTACCCATTTCAGTAGCATCAGCTGTGCGCACCACCAGCATGCGACCAGAACCAGAATTAATCAATGTTCCTGAAAATACCATGTTGCGCGAATTAAGCATTTTATTACTTGTTTTTTCTAAACTTCTTAATTGCGGTTCGGACTCGCCTGTGAGCATGGAATGATCAACCTTTAAATCATGACATTCTATGAGTCGTCCATCAGCCGGCACCTTATCACCTTCACGCAAAATAACAATGTCACCTGGAACAATAAACCTACTTTCAATTTCTTCTTGATTTCCATCACGAAGCACCATGATTTTCTGAGGTAATAAATTCTTAAAACTCTTCATGGCCTGCTCGGCTTTGTATTCCTGAATGAACGTAAAGATAGCATTAATACACGTGACGCCAATAAGGACATAGCCAACAAATTTACTACCATCGCCAGGCGAGAAATATTCTCCTACAAAAGCAAGAAGAGCACCAAATAACAACAGCAGGGAAAAGAAGTTTTTGAATTGGAGAAAGAAACGAAAAATGAGCGGCGTTGATTTTGCCTCAGTAAGCTGATTAAACCCGTATTTTTGGCGAAGTCTTTCCACACCTTGTTCGGTTAGACCTGTTTTATCGCTTCCAAACAAGGAAAATACTGATTCAAGGCTCGCTTCATGAAAGTCATCACCACCCATATACATGCACCAGAGCCGCCTAGCCTTTTAAAATCTTAGTCTCACTGTCTGATAGCGACAAATATTTAAGCGCGGGGCGATTTTTGACCTCTATGGGGGCTGAACAAGACTTAGAACTAAAGCTAGCAGCAGCGAATAATGAGCCGTGGGACCCTGAAAAGTTTTCTCGTTTGCAATCGCAATTCGGCGAGGTGCAAGAACTTATTCTTCCAGAACAAATGCTCAGGGAACATGAAGAACAGATAAGGAATAATTTTGGCAATAATAAACTTTACCATAATCACGATATTGAACTAGAAGAAATGGAGCGTGTTGTTGATGAAACACAACTTCGCGCGCAGAAAAGTTATCAGCAAATGCTTGATGCAAAAGAAAGAACAAAAAAAGTCAAAGAAGAAAAAGGACAATTGACCTATGAGAATAACCAGCTTAAACTCAAACTTGGCCAACAAAGACCAACAGCACAAGAACAATTCAGTACAACATATTATGGAAAATTTCCTCCACAAGCAATGGATGTTGAAGAAAAAATTCTGAGCACGTATCTCCAACAACCAGAGTTAATGCAAGAACAAAGCCAGCCATGGATTAACTTGCAATGGTACCAAGAAAGTCATAAACTCATTCATCAAGCCATGATGCACATTCAAGGCAAATTAACACCTACAACACTCATTGAGCACTTAAGAAAAAAAGAAAGACTAGAAGAAGTTGGCGGAGCAAGACGCCTTAAAGAGCTTGAGAAATCAGCACAAAAACAAGATTTTGCAGCCCTACAAGATTATTTGGCAATCCTTGAGCGAAAATACTTAGGACGAGAAGTTATTCGATACGCAACCGATGTTGCAAACGCTATGTTTCAAGAAGAACCATTTATTCCCTACGCAGACCCAGAAATTACTAAGCGACAAGAACAAGTGGAAAATCTCCGTCAAAAACTAAAGCGAAACCCACCAAAACAATATCATGAGATGTCAGATATTATCAGAGAAATATCCTTCCAATTCCTTGAACTTCTTCCCTATAAAGATAGACGACGAACAAGTGTTGCCGATATTGTTGATGAAGTCAGTGAAGATTTAGAAGCATTACTCGCAAGAAAAGGAGCACCACGCATTAGCACAGGATATAAAGAACTCGATGCAGTAACACACGGCATACGAGGAAATAAACTCATCCTCTTCGGCGGTCGAGGAAAACAAGGAAAAACAACATTGTCCACAGTCATTGCAGACAATGTCGCGCAACAAACACCAGTCGTTATCTTCACCTATGAATCAACCAAAACTGAACTCGTACAAAAACTTATTGCGAAACGAGCAAAAATAGATTTAGAAAAATTTGAATATTACGATCCTGAAAAAAATAATTTTACCGCAACTGAACTCAAGCGATATCGCAAAGCAGCACAAGAAGTAAAAAAACTACCCCTCTATATTGAAGGAGGAAAACCAGACCTTAATTATCTGACTAAAGTTGTTAAACGATACAAAATACTACATCCAAATTTACAACTTGTTGTTGTTGACGGACTCCAAGCATTTGACTATGAACGAGATAAAAGTAGAGAAATTAAATCATATCATCTAGATAATGTCTTAACCACGCTGAAAAAGGATGTTGCAGAAGAATACCATATGACCGTTATTGTTAACGCACAACTCAAAGGAACTGTTGAAACATACAAAGGTAAAAAGCCACGAGGCGTTGGCGACTTCTCTGATTCTAAAAGCATTACCGAAGTTGCAGACTTAGCATTACTGTTGTATCGACCAGAACATTATTATCCAGAAAATCCTGATTTCCACGGATGGATGAATATACAACCAGTCGCCATGCGATCAGGAGATACAAAAGAAGTCCAGAAAGAGAAAATAGGTAATGAAGAACGAGAAATTATCAAACTTCGACAATTCAGACTGGGCATAGATATTAAACATGCAGATATAACTCAGTACAAAAAATCTGAGTAAAAAAAACAGCCGAATAATAATTCTTACTCAAATAAATCATCATCAAGAATTTCTTGACTAGCTAATTTCTCGATTTTAGACTGACGAGCATCTTCTTCATTACGCACACGTTCAGCCATCAAATCCATAAGCGCAGGTTCAATACGAATAATATCTTTAAGCGTAATAAAACCAACAAGCTCACCATCTTGCATAACAGGTAATTGGCGAATATCATTTGCATTGAGTTCTCGCATTGCATCATCTAACGTTGCTGTTGGAGAAATTGTAATTAAATCAGTTGACATGATGTCATCAACAAGCGTTTCTGCAGAACGCTTCATGTTTGCAGTGACGCGATACACAATATCATCAGCAGCAATAATTCCTACTGCTTGTTTATCATCCATAACCAGGACACTACTCACACTATAACGTTTCATCAGAATTGCTGCATCGGTAACAGTCTTACCTTTGCGTATGACAACAGGACGCCTCGTCATCACTTCGGAAACTTGTAGAAAATCACTCTGAACCATTGTATTTAACCCTCTGCTTAAAAGGTAGATTAACTTATTTATAAGGATTTGGAAAAAGACATCTCGGTGATAACTACGCATCCAAAACAGCCAGGAGAAACGTTTTAAACACCATCCAAAACAAGGGTTTTTATCTGTTACATAAGCAAACAATCAAAACCCTGCAAAAAGTTACTGGGTCCGGCCTGCATAACACATAACTAAATAAAAAAACCTAGGAAAGAATTATCTCGCAATCCTGACCAAAGAGGACTTTCAGCTCGTCAAAAAGCGCGATTTTCATCGGTGACTTTGGCGGAATCTTCGTTGACATTAAGACTTCTTCAAATGCTTCAAGTGTTAAATCTTCTTTGTCAATTAATTTGCCAAACTTTGTTAATTTTGCTTTAGTTACCATTCGATCTTCACTTTCTAAATCAGTAATAATAAAAATAGTATCCCCAAGCACTAACACTTCAGCAAACTGTTCACCATATTTCACCCGAAGTTTTGTTTTCTCCAGTTCAATACCACGTTTTCTTTGAATGTGATCAATAAGTAAATTCATCACTTCACGACCATCTTTAATAACGGTAATGACTTCTTGCTTAGAAAGTTTTTTTGCATCATAATCTTTTTTACCTTGACAAATCTCATCAATTTTGCGTTTTGCACTCTCAGGCAAAAAACCTTTCTTAATAACGTGTTCATCAAATAACTCTTGCACTTTTTTCTCATCAACCTTTTCAAAACCCTCAAGACGAAGCGAATCGCGCATAGCAGTTACCATAGACTCATACGTTTCAAGCACTTGTTCTTCTTGCTTGCGAGTCTCAATTTCTTTAAAGAGTTTTTCAAGACGCTGTAAGAACGCATTACTACCTTTAATTAAATCATCCATTTCTTTGCCAGTTACGTCTTTTTTAGTACCATGCTCAAATTCCTTTCGAACACGCAAAACATCCTCAAGAGTTTTCACGTATTTATCTTCAAGAAGTTTTTCTTTCTTTACGAGGATGTCACGCATGGCAATAGGCGTCTCTTTAGGTGTTGTAGGCGGAATACCATACATCATGAGAGCTGCTTGCGATGGAGTAATTAAAGCCCAGAACAAATCATCCATAACAATATCTCGAATCTTTGCTTGGATACGCTCCATGAATTGACTACCTGAACTCATAAACATATCAATTGCTTCAGGACTAGGCTTGACCCGACCCATTTGGAGAAGCTGTTTCCACGGCATGAATACACCGCGGTCATAGAACGGCACGCCATCTCGAAGGAAAGTGAAAATGGTAGGACTAGCATCTTTAATGCTTTCCCAAAAGTCAGTAAGAATATACACTTGAATATTAATTTTATTTTGAATACCGGTTGCTTGACCTGCCTCAGCACCCATACCCAGAATTATTGCGCGCAGTTTATCGCGAAGCTCAACGCGCGTCATTTTCTTTACATCAGTATCATCAATAACTACAAAAACATCAATGTCGCTTTCAGGAGTTGCTTTACCTTGCGTTAAACTTCCTGCAAGAACATATGAAACAATATATTTCTCAAACTTCTTAAGCACCATTGTTTTATGCACTTCAGAAATTTTAATTGCTGCAAGCATACCTGTGTCATATACAGATGCACCCATTGCAATCATTTGCAGCATATCATGCTTTGCATCATAACATTGTTGCCAAAGGTCAGTAAGCAAAAGTGCCTGTACAACAAGATGTTTATCAATACCACCTGCTACTTCATCAACAACTTTTTGCACCTTTTCAGCAAGCTCGTGCTTTGGCAGCTTATGAGAATCTTGATCATCAATTAACACTAACGCATTAATTCTGTCTTTGGGCGGAATATCACTTTTTGGTTGCTGCATCTCACCTTCTACATCTTCACCTTCTTGACCTTGCGGTTGTTCTTGACTAGGTGGTAGAAGCGTAATTCCCATAATGTAGCCTTCAAGGCGCACAAGAATTTTTTCTTTAAACTTATCAAGTGAAGTTTTAATTTGCTCAAGTTTTGCTTTTTGATCATCAGGAATTTGCGCGAGCACTTTATCAAGCTCAGTAGGACCGGTCGCAGCAACTTTTTGGACGGGATTGCCCTTAGCAGTTTGTTTTTTGCTGGTTGTTTTTTTTACAGACGTTTTGTTCGTAGATTTTTTAACACCTGCTTTTTGTGCAGCAGATTTTTTTATCGTTGCCTTTTTTTTCGTTGATTTTGAAGATGAAGATACGTTCTTAGCCATAATTATACCTCTCTACCTCTTTTTGAAGAAGAGTTATAAAGTTGTAAAGGCTGAAAGTCTTTATAAATATTATGCTCATAGAGAGCCACAACAGCAAACTAACACTATTTTAGTTGTTTCCATGTAGAAGTTGTGTATGAGTTAGTTATCAGTTGTTTGTCTTAAGAATACGTTTAAGATAGCATGATTTAGTTTTGCAACACATTATTAGTAACAGAAACCTTAAAAAGAAGCACCTCTAAGTCATACTTATGAAAGAAGAAGATATGTATCGCACTAAAGAACAACAAAAGCAAGCCCTTACCCAGGAAGCGACACCTCCCTCAGCCTTAACGCCAGAACAAGCAGAGCAATACAAAACAGAAGCAAACGAAATTGTTAAAGAAGTACAAGGACTCGGAGAAAAATTACAACCTCATCAAGCACATATGCACGCAAGACATATTGATGGACTTCACAAGTTATACACTGAAAAACTAGGATATAAAGGACCTGCAGATTTAGAATCAATGAAAGAATTCAAACATAATTATTTCTCAGATAAAACGAATTATCAAGAAACCATAGATTTTCTTACTGATCATCACGTGCATAACGCATTATTAACCTATGGCATGATAAAAGATAAAAAACCACTTACTCAACTTGATGAAAAAACATATACAAAACTAGTGCATAAAGCAAAAACAGAAGCACAACGACTACGCAAAGAAGACAAAGGAATGTATAACACCTTACTTAAGGAATATGCAGGCGTTACTTCAAAAAAACTCTTGCAAACAATTATCGAAAGCGAACACCAATTCATAGAAGCATATACACAACAATTACTCCCCAAAACAATGGAACAATATGTTCAAAAAATAGCAGATATACACCTCGCAGATATTATGAAAAAAATTAAACCACAACACGAACACGTCGTTCCTGAATTAAAACGTTGGAAACAACAATACGAACAAGAACGTCAAAAAATAGCCTATCAACGAGCAATGGAAGGCGATTTGGAAGAAGAAAATTATCAACTCCCCGAACAAAAAATACTTGAACCAACGCCAGGATCAGGACCCGCACAAAAAGATGCTACGCCCCAGGGTGGCAGTGGAGCACCTGTTCAAGGAGGAGCGCCTGGACCCGGACCTGGAGCATAAACTCATTCTTTAATTTAAAGCGAGAAAAAATACTGAAATGCGAGATAATAATAATAAAAAAAATCTAATTAAATAATAATACTACCAATAATATACTAATAATAATACCGCCACATTTAGATAATAGGTTCCACTAAACGCTCTTTACCCACTTGATATTCTTCAGGATCTTGATACTCTTGAAGCATAGACCAGTTTCTTGGCAACGGTTGCTCAAGCACATAGAACGTCAGTGGACGATCTGTTAATGTGTAAAGCATCGTTGGCGTTAACTCAAAGTCAAGAAACGCGCCGCCACTTGGCCACGAAGATAAATTAAGTTCAGGAAGCTCAACAACATCATTATTATCACCAAACGTAATCCAACGACCATCATCAATAGCCATTGTCGCATTAGGAATAGTAAATGATGTATCATCAATAAGATGAGCCTCAACAGAATAATTACCAGGAACTAATTCAAGATAATAATGCTCAGGAATTTCTACAGCATAGTCTTGCGTGAGATCAGCTGATGCAAGAAGTGATTCAACCACTTCATTATATACTGATTTATTAATATCGCCATTCTCATAAAGTCTTTGAACAGATGTTAATTGCAAGTCAATATCTAAAGGTACGCTTGGCGCAACGCGATACTGCAAGAAACTTAATTGCGGCACGTCTTCATCATACGGTGAAGTCTTTATTCTTTTCGTGTTAAAATACACTGATTGATTATCAGAAAGATTCGCTGCGTTAGATGCATAAGAAAATATTGTATCAGTGCCTAAATTACTTGCGCCCCCAAGTATATCAGGTGTTCTTCGCAGAATAATAACTTCTTTTTTGACAATAGGCCATAAGTCAAACTCAAAGTATTGATCAGACTTACCTTCATAATTATCATAAGGATACGATTCTCCTAAATAAGCAACAGCATCATATTTAATATAACCACCAAGCTCGCAATAGGGCATGGATGTTGTAAGAATTGCTTTTGCACCTTCTTTTTTTGTTTGCCCAAGCACATATTCATCACCACATACATAACTAATAATCACATCTTCTAAAGGCTCGCCAGTAAGTTTATCAAACGTTGCAATAGTTATTTCTTGTTCGGGACGGAATGCATAATCGCCTAAAGAAATATCAAGCGATTCTGAGAAATCAACATAGGTAAAGTTTTGATAAGCAGGCTCGTTGTTGCGCACATTAATTTCAATGGCAAATTGAAAATCATACCCTTCGCCATCAAATGCTTCAGGATCATGAATTTGAATAACTAAAGGATAAGAAATATGATATTTAAAACTATAATCTTTCAAACCAGGAATAAAACTTTTTATTACATCAAATAACGGTGTACCAGCTAATAAGTCATCAGGACGAATGAGCATAGACCCATCATTAATAGAGAAGAAAATATCCTCATACAAATAATGATGCGTAACTTCATAAGGATAAGGTGTGTTTGAGGTTGCAGGAAACATCATATCATAAATACCTTGAGCAAATAACGTATACTCACCTAAATCTTCTTTTTGATACAGGCGCTGAGCATTCTCCATATTACTAAATCTAATCAAACCCATAAAAGGCAATACGTCATATTGCATTATTTCTTTAACTTCAGGTAACACCCATAATTCCTCAGTACCAACCAATTCCATTTGAGCAACAGGAGGTAATAACTCGCTATCAATACCAGAATAATAAGAAACTAAATTCATTGTTTGTCGTTCATAATAATTGTATTCTTTTTCAAACGTAATGATTTCTTGAGCAACATCATACATACCCAAAAGATTCACATCAAAAGAAGTAATATAATCATCAACAAGTTTCACATCAGCATTGCTTTGCGAAGTAATACGCGTTGGATATGAAAGCGTGAATGTTGTTTTACCATTACCAAAAAGCACATCAGCCGATGGTTCTCCAATCATTTCTAAATTATAAACTTCATTAAGACCAACAAAATCATTAACACAGCTATCAACATGAGTAATAACATATTCTTCTAATTGTTCTTCAATACTATTATCACCAGCAAGCACGCCAAAACAGTTATCACTTGCAGGATCGCATAACGGATATTGCTTTGATTGTTCACAACCAGAAGGATTATCACAATTTGCTAAATAACGCCAAAAAGGAATGGTGTTCGGTGCAAAACTCACTGACTCACCACGATACGAAGGCTCGGCTAAAACAGGCGATACTGTTAACGCACCACCTCGCTTTCCAACGTTAACTAAAGCTTCTTTTGCTGTTTGCTCTAAACAACGCTCAATAAGCTCCATTGCAGGACGAGCTTCTAAAGATACTTCGGGCTCTTTTACACCAGGCCTATCTTCAGTTACTTGCCGACTCACAAAAAATACCAATGCTGCAGCCAATAAAATAATTGCTCCGACTATAACAAACAAAGTCACTTGTCCTCTTTTTTCTTTACCTAACATTCTTATAAACCTAAACTTTGTTAATCTTAACTTAATTAATTGTTACCCACATTAAATTGTATATCGCCATAATTTTCAAACTGAAAATTCTTGTTTAAATTAAAACCGGAATCGCCATCTGTAGTCGATCCTTCATTTTGCGCTTCGGCTAATGCTTTTTGCACATAATCTTTTGGAACAGGAGCGCCTGTATCAAAAGCAGATTCTCTACCACCATCAGCTAAGACAATGTCCCGACAATATTCTTTCTTACGAGCAAGAACACCATCTCCTGGCGGAAATGCATGTTTAAAACTAATACATAATTCATCAAATGCTTCTTTGTGAGGAACTAATTGCTTAAACTTAGCAACATCGCCATACGCAAGTTTCCTATATTTTCCATCAACAGGTTCAAAAAGGGCTTCTGAATCGCCACCAGATTTTTTGAAGAAAACCTGGTATTCGATAACATCCTCGGTTGGTTCGCTATTTGGCGGAATAACATTACCTACATAATACACCACAGTGTATAAGTACATCTCTTCTTCTTTACCATCAATAAGTGCGGGGAACTTTGTTCGCTCAACAGCTTGTGTTAACACCGGTCGACATAATTCATCATAACATTGTAATGCGCTGCCTTGCACCGCTTGATTTTGGAAAGCAGTGTATCCTCCACTACAAATAGCTTGTTTTTCATTATCAGGATATTCGGAAATAGAATTAACAACATTAACAAAACCATTATCTTCTTCAAACCAATCAGATGTTTTCATCCAATCCAACCAACCTTGTCGCATCAACAAAGAAACAGCCTGATTAACAGCAAAGTCAGACATGTAATTAAGACGTTCCTCACGAATTTTTTTATCCTCTTCTGAGAGTTTATTAGCTAAACCGGGTTTCTTTTTTGCATCTTCATACTCTTTGACAACATCTAGCAATTCAGCTTCAAGATTAAGGACTTCTGCGAGGTCATCAGGAGATCCTCCTTCCTCAACTTTTTGACGAGCTCTTGCTAAATCAGACTCCAAACGAGATATTTTACTTTGATAATTATCAGTTATGTCATTTGTAGATCTTGGCTGGAAAATTTCGCCAGCAAGATTTTCAGAGATTAATAAATTACCACCTTTAAGATCATCAAGATTAGCTTTCACACCATCAGTAGATAGAGCAGACTTAAAATCAACAAAGCTTTGATCATTACTATCATCCGTTTTATAGCCAGAAGCACCATATAATTCATTTAATAAAACATCTTGAAAAACATACGTTCTTTGCATATCCGGGGTGAAATCAAGATTCTTTTTTGTTGCTCGACCATCAGGAGTGTCTTTATATAATAACCCGGGATTAGTTGGATCATACTTGTATCCGTCTTCGGTTTCATCGAATTTAATTTTTGATTCGATAGCAGCCCATTCATCTTGAACTTCTTTATATTTTTCCCACGTTTTGGAAATATCCTTTGTTTTGTAATGAGGCTGCACTTCGTTAGGTTCGGTTTCAATTAAATTCCAGTAATAGTACAAAGGCTTTTTTGTATCCGTTTGAAAATAAGAAGTATCATAACCGCACGTTTCTAAATCACCATTACAACTTGCCGTGTTACACGTGTTAGTAACCGGAGGATAATAAAATGTATTTTGTGATTTCTCAGACTGATACATTATATCACCAAGAGATTTAGGGATTTTACAGGCAAGAACATTAATAATTTTAGCGGCCTTCCAATCGGGAAGACCATTTTCTGGAAGGCCATCATCATTTGCCCATTTTTTACAAAACGCATTATCAAAAACAATTTGCAACATTTTTGGCGCCCCGGCTTCAATCATCGCACCAGTATTCTCCAAAAGATTATCACGAATTCTTGTGTAAGGAACTGCTTCATACAATTCGCCCACAACATTCATACAAATAGAACTTGAGCGACCTTCATCACATGTGGACACATCAACACCATACAAAGATGCTTGTTTGTAACACGTTAAGGTTTCGCATTCAATCGTACGATATTTATTCACATTATAAATAACACCAGGAAGACATTTATTCATCACCGCACCAACAATACTATCTTGAGAGCTAGGCACCGTGACGCCATCAAGCAATTCTGAAGAAAAATCATTAGCAACACCTGAAAGGAAACCTTTCTTGCTAGCCGGTGAAGCCATATCAGTTAAAAAAGTATTTACCCCATCACCACCATCAGCAAACCAACCATTAGCTAAACCAACATCTTTGAATAATTCGTCATTAGAACACGTCCCAACTTCACAAGCAATACCCAAGAACTGCGAAACCTTAGGAGGCATACCTAAACTATCAAACACGCTTAGCGGCTCTGAACCAATACTATTTACAAAACTACCGCCTTTTGCAACAGCTTCTCCTGTGGGCTCATCATATAATTCAATAGTATATCCTAATGCTTCAATACCTGCGCCTGTTGCTTCAATTTGCGATAATCCTTGCGCATAACTACACCACTTAAATAATTCGGCAGTAATTTTATCAAGCGCACCTAAGGCAGTATTCCATTTTTCAACAGCTAATTCCTGCTCAATAATTTTATCAGCAAACGCTTTACCCGGCGTTCCAGTAAGCGCACTATTGCGAAGTTTAAGAGGAATTTCTATGGTGAACACTGCAGGTTCTTGATACACTTTTTCTTGACTTTGCCGCACAATAACACTCATATTACAATGCAAACTAAACTGGTCGGGAAGATTATTAACTTCTTCATTAATTTTTATTAACAGCAAACTTTTCTCATTAACGCGGCTGTTGGGATTTAAGGAGAATTTAAAATTTGCAGGCGTAATTTGCGCAACTTTTTCTTTATCAGCACTCGTAATAGTGCACATATAACTATCTGCTTCATCAATAAACGTATGAATTGCTTCAATATCGCCACCAATACTTGAACGTTGTAAGGTGTATTCTACATAGAGCGGATAGTCTAAACCATTTTCTTGCGCAAGACCAAGCGAGACTCGATTATACCCACCTGCAGATAACGGTTTTGCAACAATATCTTTAAAGAATTTTGGTGTCGGGCCAGCATCAGCGAGCACCACATCATCAACAGAAATTGTTATGGGAAGCCAAGAAGATTTTTCGCCAGAAGACAATAGAAATTTTGACGGGTGACCGGCATTATCGGTGAAATATAAATACACTTGATGATCTCCTGGTTGAATATCAGTTATTGCCCACGTACAATTAAACACGCCATTTGTTATTTCTTCGCACGTCCCCTGTTGTAAATTATTATCATTATTAAGTTCTGAAGTGTTCACAAATGCGTTAATACCAGAAATATCTTCAGTGACTAAAGACCATAAAATAATAGTTTCGCTTTTTACAGGATTTGTAAGTCGTTTGTTATGCTCTACATCAACAAACACTCCTTGTTGCTCGCGATACTGTAATGCTTCACTTGGCAATCGATGCTCACCATCAACAGTTAAAAGCTCAGTAGGTAATGCAACATCCCCTGGTGAGAACTCATCACAATAAAAAATTGTTTCAGTAACACCTGTCACGGGATTACCCGCATCATCACCACTCGGACGACCTGCACCACCACTTGTTAATTTAAAAGTAATCGGCGCGCCTGATTCGCAAGTATCATAATAATAACCATAACAAATGGCGTCTTGGCAACGAAAAACTTTACTAATACCGCTATTGCCCGTTTTATAATATATATTATTTAAGTGCATCGTACCAATGTCATTAACAACGCCAATTTGCACTTCAGTTGAAGAGCCAGAAGAAAGATAACATAACGTTCCCTCACAAAATTCTGTTTTGATATCAGAAATGTGTGGACCTTGCGCGTCCTCTAAAAACGTTATTTCACTACTAAGTTCTTGGGAGTTATCATCTAGTGTTACAAAGAAGTTTATTTGTGCAGCAAGCGAATTCATATGAATTTCAACAGTGGAATAGGTACATGCCGCCCCAAGAATAGCATCTGTTTCATTATCTTTAATACTCGTGCAAACAAAATCTACATCTTTATAAGAGGGAGAAATCATAGGATTTTCTGAGAGTGCTGAAAGATCTGCTGTGACCTGTTGTATAGCTTCATCACTAGAAAAATTCACGTGAATAGAAGCCACAATGGGATGTTTAAGCGCAATATGTTCTAAAGGATACGTAGACGTGCCTAAAGTAACCTCTAAACTAGAAATTTCAAGGGCACTGGCGAATCCTGATAAGAAGAAAAGCAGCAGAACAAACAATAATACTTGACGACCCTTCACAACCTCTCACCTATTATATAATAGTATAACCAAATTCTATTTAAAGGCGTTTATAAAAGTTTCGTCGACCAGCCCAGCTGTGCAGAGTAAGCGAAGCTGACTGGCATGCCAAAAATATTCTCTTTTTCACAGGTGAGCGGGGTCGCATGCATCTACAACTTAGCACCTAGATAAAACATAACCTTTGCAAAGAAAAAATTGTCAATATTTAAAAACAACTACCTCGTTCTTGTATTTATGGACGTCCTGCATGTTGAAGCACGATACAACAAACAAATAGCTTTACCACAAGAATTAGTACATACGCTGCCAAACCAAATCATTCTTTTTACGACCGTGCAATTTTTAGATTCGCTTCCTATTATTAAAAAACAACTTACTGATGCTGGTAAAGAAGTGTCCTTAGAAAAACCACGACATACGCCCTATGAAGGACAATTACTTGGCTGTTCTACAAACATAACACTTACACCTGATGCGCTCTATATTGGCACAGGACTTTTTCATCCCAAAGCATTGCTCTTACGAAATGATATTGCTGTGTATACCTACGATCCTATAACAGGAAAAGATGCTGTATATACTAAAGAACTTGTTCAAACTATTCGCAAAAAAGTTAAGGGAGCGTATGCAAAATTTATCATGTCCAAAAACATTGGCGTGCTTATCACTCTAAAGCTAGGACAACAAAAAGCATATATGGCAGCAAAGCTAGAAGAGCAATATCCAGATAAAACATTCTATTATTTTGTCGATAACACTATCAACCTCGCAGGACTGCTAGATTTCCCCTTCATCGATATGTATCTTAACACGATGTGTGAGCGTATGGGTTATGATGATATGGATGTAGAAGGTCTGAGCATGCTAAATTTAGAAGATTTATGGGCTCTACGCGACGGCACGCTTGAGGATATTTAGAAACATAACATTCAACAAAATAACTTCGAGTTCTAATTGAATATTTGATGGAATAAAAGAAATAAAAAATAAATAAGAAAAAAATAAGAAATAAAAAAAAAGAAAAAAAAAGAAAAAAACTTACTAAGAAGTTATTTTCCTGAAAAATTAAACACTTTGGAAAGATCGCAGTCTTCTTTGAGTTTACGTTCTTCAGGCGTCCACAAATCTCGTTTCTGCTCAGGAGCCGACTGAGAAGTAGGTTGAGAAGCAGACTCAGAATCTGACTGCGGAGCAGGTGTTTGTTGCTGAGGAAAACCCGTAGCAAGACCTTCTTGTGAAGCTGGATTTGATATTTTTTCTTGAGATAATTCTTGCGGCGCTTCAGAAGATGATTCTTGCGATGCAAGCGAAGATTCAGGCTGCAAAGACGCAGAAGAGAATTGTTGCGTAGCATATTGTGGCTGTGGCTGCGACTCCGGCTTTTGCTGCGGTGGCTGCGGTGGCTGCGGAACTGCTTGTTGCAATTCTTCTTGAGGTTGCGGCCGTGGTTGGACTTCAGCTTGCAGACGAGATGTTGTCTGCTCGCTAGAAGCCTCTAATCTCACCGATATAAAATCGTCTTTTTCCCGAGTTGGCACTTCGACCGCTTGAGGCGTGTGTGATGCGCCACTAAGATCAAAAGAATTAAGGGGTTGATTTGTATCAACACCCGGAATATTTACTTGAAAATTAGCCGCTAGATCTTCTGTTAGAGATGACGCTGGTAATTGGTCGACGCGTTCTTGTTGGTCTACCTGGTCTGATTGTTCTACTTGATTTGAGTGGTTTGGTTGATTTAGCTGGTCTAATTGTTCTGATGGTCCCGCATCATATTCAGAAACTGGCGCTGCTACTTGCGATGCAATTTCTTGTCGAGCGTCAAATTGCGGCGTTTGAAAATCAACTTGCACAGCAACTGGTTGAGGATGAATTGCCCGCGCACGTAATGCTTCAATATTATGTTGCAAAACATCATTGTTTCTTGGAGCCGTTGGTTGTAACTCGGGTAAACCGGTGTTTTCTGCTTCTACTTCAGCTTCAACTACAGAGGATACTTGCTCTACAACCTCCTCTCGCGGCGTAAAATTACGAATCATATATGTATGATTTTCTTTCTTAAAAGAATCTTGTACTTTATTGCTTGTGCCAATCATTTCTTCAGCCATTCTACGTGCCTCTGACGGGCTTGAAGCCAGATTATTACCTAAAAGGGTATTTACCAATGTCGTGAATTGTTCATTCTCCATATTTTGTGTCACCTTACGCTGTTTGTATAGAGATAAATATCTCCCAGTTTACAAAAACCACTACTAACATACTTTATGTGATATTTAAAACTTGTGTTTTGAGGGTGTTGTTCAAAATCGTTTGCCTAACTCCTTTGAAGTTTTTTTGAGTTAGGAGCTACACGAGCAAAAACAAGCAAAAACAAGCAAAAAAAAGTACTCCTAAAGCAATTTATGTAGCCCCAAACACCAGATATAGAAACGTTTATATATAATATCTCACTTCATAGTGACAACAGGGCAGTGTTCGTTGTGGAAGCGAAGAGAATAACCAAGAAAAAAAATAATAAGAGGGAGTTACACATGGTATCAACATTAAAAAATATTATTGGAGCAGCACTCATCACAGTAGGCCTTGCAACAGGAACAACAGCTCAGGCTCAAACGCTTACTTTAAACAATCCAAACGTCCAAACAACAACTGATTCGCTCATGACAGCGAATAATTTTACCGAACAAAATACACAAACCTTAGTTGGCAACGGATTTGTTAAAGACACTGATTCAACCTTATTCTACAAAAACGTCGGCGTTAATGAAACAAACATGCTACCAGGTAATGCGTATGTTGCAATCGCAGAAGATAGTGCAAAAATTAGCAACGATGCACTCGCTGGATTTGAAAACAACGAACAATTCAAACTCGCAATACTCCCCGATACCATTACTACACAAAAAGGATTACGACGAGCATTACATGAAATTGTTTTTGACAATTATACCTTTAGTGCAGTAATTAACGTTACTGACTCAGCAGGAAACCCAATACCTGTAACAAGCGCAAAACTAAATACAGGAAATAATCAACTTTTTACGCCAGAGATTACAGACAATAACATTGTCTTTAATGACTTCACAAAAAAAGTTTCATCATTTAATGCAGAATTAGAAATTCTAGCAGAAAACTACGAACCAATCAAAAAAACAATTTCCTTTGTTAAAGGAGATACCACCTTTACAGAAATAACAAATAAACTCATGGAAACATACGGCGTTAATGTCCAAGCAACGAGTGCTGAAAATGGAAATCTTATCCCGTTTAACGCAATACTACTTAATGGCACCGATACATTAGACCACGTAACTAGTGAACAAGGTCAAGCAAACATGAGTTTTACTACAGAAGCAGGAAACAACTATGATTCGCTAGTATTAACTGTAAATGGAAATCCAGATAGTTTATTTGTTGGACAAAACATTAATTTTAGCGGCGTTGCAAATGGAACCGTCGGTATTAACGCAGTACTGGATAGAATTCGAGAACACGGATTCACCGCTACATATCGTTATGCAGATGACAACCAACCAGCAGCATACATCCCTATAAAAATAAATAATGGAAACGAAATTGTTCAAAAAGTTACTGATGAAAACGGTATGATAACGCATATCCAAGAAGCACTAAATATGCCAACATATTCATTTATTCTTAATCAAAACAATCAAGGTATTGTTCCAAGTACAAATGAAATAGTAACAACTGACAACGGAGAAAGAATCGATGCAGATTCAATATTTACCATAGATAGAATACTTGGAGATTATGGTGTAAACTTTTTAGTTCGTAGCGCAGAAGATAGCGCGGCAATTCCATTTACTGTTCAATTTATTAATTCAACAACACAAGATGTTATAGGACAATATACCAGCAGTGTTGCAAATGATACCGTTTTTACTAGTTTTAACCAACCAGAAAATGAAGCTGTCGATAGTATTGATTTTAACATCATAGGAATGCCTGAAGAAAACTACCAAGCACTTGTTGCACAAGCTTTAGTTGCTAAAGGAGATACCACAGAAGTTACTGCATACCTAAATAGAAATCGACAACATGGATTCCAAGTAACGTATCTTAATAGCGCAACAAACGAGCCAATAACGAATTTACCTGTTAATATTCAAGATGGCAAAGAAACTATTCAACGAACTACCGATAGTTTTGGACAAATTAGTTATAGCGCAGATACTATTAATGTGCTTGCAAGAACATTTATTCTTGACCAACAAGATGAAAATTATGAAGCAACAACAAACGAATTATTTGTTACTGATAATGGTCAAGCAATTGATATGGACACAACCATTTTAGTGACACCCGCAACAGGAATTGAAACAAAACTTCAAAAAAATAATAAGCTACTTCCTTATCCAAACCCAGCAACACAATACGTGCAAATGGGTTTGCCAGGAGTGTATCACATCATGAACATACAAGGACAAGTCCTTAAACAAGGCGACTATCAAGTTAATGAACAAATCGATGTGACTGATTTAAACAAAGGCACATACATTATCCGTGTGCAACAAGATAACGAATCTAAAATAGGAAAATTCATTAAAGAATAAATAATTAATTGAACAACAGGAGGTTGTGATAAAAAATGAAAAATAATAAATTTCCAACAATAATGGTTTTGATGAGTTTATTATTACTAGGAATGGTAAGTGCAGCAGCAGACATTAGCGTTACTACACTTGCAGAAAACCCTTCAAATCCATTTTACACCGACGTTGCAGGTATGCTCGATATTATAGTTGAAAACGTTGGTAATGAAACATACACCGGCGGTACAAACGTACTTCTTATTGATTATGGTAATAGTAATACTGAAACAATCAATTTGCCAACACTTGCAAGCGCAGAAACTATGGCCGTGCCAAGAACACACACCTATACCGCAGCAGGAGATTACACTGTTCTTGTCTCGTATACAGGCGGTGATGAAGACGCAACTAATGATAACAAAACACTTAATCTACATATTATTGACGCAGTTAACGATATTAGTTTAGATAGCTTAACTCATGCCCCAACACAAGCAATTGAAGGACAAGATGAAATAACATTCACCCTAAGAGTAAACAATAATGGTAATCAACATTTCGCAGGCGCAGCTGACGCAATCAGTTTTGACTTTGCTGATGGTAGCGCAGTAGAAACTGCCGACATGCCAGCACTTGCTGTAGGCGAAAGCCAAAACATTATTTTTGAACATACATACAATGGCGCAGGAAGTTATGTTGCGCAAGCAGAATACACCACAAACGATGATGATTTAGCTAATAATTTAATTACTACAACTACAAGTATTGGTGCTAAAACATACAATGTGAACGCACCACAAGTTAACATCAATGTTGCTCGAGGTACAAGCGATACTACAGTTATAAGCCTTACTTCAAGTGGAAATGTTCCAACAAGCGCAACCATTAGTCTCACTGAAGACCTTACGCTTACAACCGATGGAACAAAAACCATTAATCGAGGCAGCGTTAGTATTGGCCCAAGTTCATTTACACTAAACCCAAGCAGTAGTCGAGAGGTAACTTTTGGACTTGCTCAAGTCGGCCTTGATGTCGCTTTAGGAACCTACACTGCAGATTACATTGTAACCTACGGACCTGCAGGAGCAGAGAGTACAACAGGAAATCTACGAGTCGTTGTTACCAACAACGCACCAACAATAAGTGCAATCCCTGATCAACAAGTGCTTATCGGAGAAGAATTTACTTACCCTGTAAGTGCAACTGATTTAGAAACACCGAACAATGAACTCAGCTACAGTATTTCAGGCGTTCCTGGCATGATGATTAATGAAAGCACAGGAATTATTTCTTGGACTCCAACAAGTTTGTATTCTGGAATGGCGACAGTAAGTGTGAACGATGGTGAAAGCACCACGACAACTTCATTTAGCATTGCAGCAAGAATGGATGCGCCAGAAATTAGCTTCGTTGTTGACGAACTTAATTTAGGAGGAAGAAGTGCTAGTAGAGGTACAACTGACGGTGGCTCGCTTCAAGTAAAAAATACTGGAACACGAACATTAACTAACGTTCAAGTAACCCTCACTAATAGTTATGGCAGTGATTTACACGAAAAATTTAATGGCATTGTTGGTATTAACAAAAACACTCTTGCTCCTGGTGAAGAAGCAACCGTTACCGTGCAACTAACCATCCCAGAAGATACAGATGCAGAACAAACTACAGTTGCAGAAATTTATCTCTCAGGACTTGATGGCACAACAACAGTAACTGATGAAGCAACCATTAATCTAGAAGCAGAAAGTGAACTAGAAATAACTGATATCGATATCGAAATTAATAATAATAATGATGAAGATGATCTTAATGACGGAAGCACATACAATGATGTTGTTGAAGGTGATAAAGTAACTCTACACATTGAATTAAGTAACAAATACAGTAGCAGCGATGATTATATTAGAGATGCATATGTAGACGTAACTGATGATAACTGGGATATCGATGAAACATCACAAGAAGTCGATATCAAAGGAAACAAAGAAGCAACCGTTACTGTAAGTTTCACCGTTGATGAGGAACTTGATGACGATACAACAAGAATTTTCATTCGAGCATACGGAGAAGATGATCGAGATGATGAACCATCATTTGACCATTATGATGAATGGGAAATTACCATTGATATTGAAAGAGATTCAAACGATATTCGAATTAAAGATATATCTTTTGAAAGAAACCCTGTTGATTGTAATGCAAGAAGCGTTGATATGGATGTTGTCCTTCGAAACTATGGAACCTCTGATCAAGACGAGATATTTATTTATGCATACAGCGATAAAAGTGAACTGGACTGGAATGAGAAGAAAACCTATTTGAGTTTAAATGAAGGCGAAGAACTTACCCGAACATTCAGAATAGACTTACCTGACAACTTGCAAGAAGATACCTATATTGTTAACGTTGAAGTAAAATACGATATCAGTAAAGATGCAGATGAAGAACTCGCGCTTATAGAAGTCGTTTGTTTTACAAACACGCAAACAGATGATGAAGATGAAGACGAAAAAGACAATACTGCTACGACAGACGAAGATACAGACAATAACAACGATAATGTGGTGCCACTCACTGGAAACACTATTGTTGGGCAACCAAAAACAGGATTTGAAAAATTTACTGAATCAGGAGCTTATCTTATTGTGTTAGCAGTACTCGTGTTTGCAGTATTAGGCGTTAGCATTGGCCTACTGAGCGTTCTTGCACGTAAGTAAATAATTTTTTATTTCTTTTTTATTTCTTTTTGAATTTCTTTTTGAATTTCTTTTTTATTTCTTGTTTAGTTCTTGTTTAGTTCTTTTTTATTTCTTTTTTATTTCTTGTTTAGTTCTTGTTTAGTTCTTGTTTAGTTCTTTTTTATTTCTTGTTTAGTTCTTGTTTAGTTCTTTTTTATTTCTTGTTTATTTCTTGTTTAGTTCTTTTTGAATTATTAGTATAGTACTTTTTGAATTATTATTTTTCTTACTTATTTAGTTATTATTATTATTATTATTATTATTATTCAGATTCTTTTTTCTTAATTATCAATTATTAATTATCAAACACCGCAAAATGAAAACTTTGCTACAACACCTCGCTACAAACACAGCACCGCCACAAAAATAACGCATACCACAAACACAACAGCACCGCCACAAACAAAGTACTGCGACAGCAACAAACAAAGTACCGTGACAGCCACAAGCAAAACAACACTACTGCGAAGAATTATTCTCGCTGTTGGCTCGAAATTTTTATCGTTCGCTGCAGGGATTTCTTGCGCCAACACAAGAAATACAGCAAACATAGATGCTCTTTAAGGCAGTTGTAGTGTTGTTGATTGCACAACAAGTGATTTTCTACATAGTTTAAATAGTGGCGAGCATGTCTTTTTTACATGGATTTTAAGCAACAAAAAAAACAAACACTTGAGAAGTTGTACAAACCAGATCAATCTAAAAAAGGCACTGTAGATAAACGACTCGAAGAACTTATTAACCTTGTTAATGAGCATCCCGATTATTATACCACAAGCTCTTGCTCTGGAAGAATTAGTCTTTTTACCGATCATAATAGTCTTAATAAAGCAGATGCAGAATGGCTTTTTGTCACGCATGAGCAAGCAGATGTAAAAGAAATTCTCCAACAACTTCAACAAGAATTACCCGCAAGCACCCTATGGCTTCGACAAGAAGGATTTATTTTTCATGTATGTGCAAAGAACTTACCAACAGCAAATAAACTCATGCAGTTTGCTCAAGCAAACGGATTTAAGAAAACAACTATTCTTGGCGCAAGCAAACGATTCATTGTTGAAATACTAAGCACACAAAGAATTGATGCGCCACTCGCCCAAGAAGGAAAATTACTAGTAACGGAAAAATACATTCAATTTCTTACAAGCCTAGCAAATGAGAAACTAGCAAAAACACATGAACAAATCAATCGACTAAAGAATGCATGGATTAACGAGTTTTCTTAGATAATTGTTTTCTATGACGAGCAGTATGCGCTTTAAGCTCGCCAATATGAGTAAGTTTTGTCTTGATAAGCGAATCAATATCGTTATGAACATCTTCAAGCAAAACACCTGCATGCTTTCCACCCAGTAAATGAGGAACAATAACATAATCAGCTCCCACCTCATACAGCGATAACGCTTCATCAACCACATAAGCAGTCACAATAATTTTTGCAGATTTATTTACTTCACGAACTCTCTTAATAAGCAGCATAGTATCTTGGTGTGAGGGAACCGTTGAAATAATCAATCCAACCCCTTCTAAATGTAATTCTTCTAAAACTTCATCATCACCAATATCGCCATATAAGCAAGGAATTTTACGCTCAATTAAAGACCCGACAATGTCAGGATTAAAATCAACCACAATAACATCCCGCTTAAGCTTGCGCAAGGATTTAAGAATAGTATAGCCTGTTCTATCATACCCAATTAACACCACATCGTGTTGTTTATGCGGGGCGTGATGCATAAGTTTCTTATTAACATGAACTGCCCTATCCAACCGTTTAAGAAAGGGCAATAATAATTTGTATATTTTATCTTCATATTTTACCAAGTAAGAAGTTGCCATAATAGACGCGAGCGCTACCATTATCGTTAATGAAAAGAAACCATCTTCAATATGACCTGCACCAATACCCACATGAACTGCAATGAGTGCAAATTCTGAAACTTGAGAAAGCGAAACGGCAGTTAAAAAAGCAACGCGACGATTATAACCAAAAAAAAGCGTTACCAGAAATGTAAGGAAAGGAAGCACAAAAATAGTTAGACCGAGTAAAACAATGAAAGGCAGAGTATATTGTGACAAGGTATCAAACGAAAGACGAATACCCATGGAGACAAAAAATATTGTTGCAAAAAAATCACGCAAGTTTTTTACCTTGCTAATAATTTCAAGGTTATACGGTAAGTTACCTAGCATTAAACCAGCTACAAAACCACCAATAGCAATAGAAAGACCAACATATTCAAACGCAAGTGCAAAAAGGAAACAAACAGAAATACTTAGTAAAAAAAATAATTCTTGAGAGCGCGCTGCGAAACGAAATAACTGCGGAAATAAAACTTTAGAAAAAAACCACGCAATGCCAAAAACAAGAGCGCCCAAAAAAAGCGAGAACACTAAACCACCAATAGAAAAGTCTCCGGAGCGAGACAGAACACTTAAGAGCATGACTGCAATAACATCTTGCATTAATAACGTTCCTACAACAATTCTTCCATGAAGCGTTTCTAATTGCGATTTATCAACTAATAATTTAATAACCACCATCGTTGAAGAGAACATCAAAATAATCCCTGCAAAAACTGCTTGCATTTGCGAAAAATGAAGCAATCTAAAAACACCAAAACCCAAAAGAAACGATAACACCATTTGCAAAAGTGCACCGCCAGTAGCAATAGCCCCAATATCTTTGAGTCGCTTTACATCAAGCTCAACACCTACAATAAATAATAAAAACGCAATACCAATATCAGAAAGCACCTCCACTAAAGTCATGTCAGCTACAAAATGAAGTACGGGACCAAGAATAACACCCATAATAATATACGAAGAAATAAGCGGTTGTTTGAGCGCTTTAGCTAGAAAACCGCCAACGGTTGCAAGAATAATAATAATTCCCACATCAAAAAATATTGAATTCACATCTCAACCTCTTATAATAACCACTTAACAAACACCAACGTTGCCTTGAAATAACCCATTATCAAGAGCATGTTCTGCAAAGCAAAAAATTATCGCGAATGGATCCACTATTGTTCTGTAGAGCACACAACATATCTTCGCAGCGAAGGAATATGGTAAGCCATTTAACCTCTTATGTACAATTTTCTATATTTAACATTTATAAAACTTATCCTCAAAAAAAGAACTATGACATAATCGCCACAATCAACATGCTTCACAGGTAAGCTTCGTCTTATTTTTTTATGTTTACTGTTTACTTGTTCAGCATTTACTTTACGTTTACTTTTTACTTCTACTTTTACTTTTTATCTTTTCGCCCCTAAATGGCATACGAAAAACAATACTTGCTTTTAGCATAAGGTATAGGCTTTTTTCAAAGAGAAAACCACAAAAGAACACCTTTGTGGCCCTCCTTAAAAAAAATATAGGCGCCGCCATTGTCAAGAAATTTACTGTCTTAAGGGTTAACAACAGAACAGTAGCAGCGCCCATGAACAGGAATATTATTTTTTCTTGCTACCGCCCCCACGAATATTTTTTCTTGCAATCCAAATCCAAACAACATTCACCACAATAAGAACAACAATAAGCAAGACTAATAACGAATACAAACCACCATTAGCATCACCAACAGCCGAACCCCTACCACCAATAACATCACCAGAAACCTTATTAGAAATCTTCACATCATCTAAACTAACAAGAACAGAAAATGTTTCTTGACTAGTTTTATCATCATAATTTAACAACACAGATAAATCATAATTACCAACAACAAGATTCTTCGTATCCCAATAACCAGTAAGCGCCCCACGCGCCAACGCGTTAATATCCGTTGGACTTGTTTTAAACGTCTGCACAATTTTTCCATCAGGCTTAATAACAAAAAGCTCTGCAAAAACACCTTCTCGAAGAGCGTTCCAATTATTATACACCATCACTTCAAAAGGCACGATTTCACCAAGACGAAAATCAGTAGCACTAATACTTTCTGCAACTAAACTATTATCACCAACAGCAAAGTCTTTACGCAAAACCATCACTTTATCACCATAATGCAAGGTTACCTCGGCAAGATACATTCCAGGATTTTTGTTACCAACCCAAGAAGTTGTAATACCACCAGTTGCAGCATAAGAAATGACTTCTTTATCTGTTGTCCACTTAGTAATAACATTATTTGTTGGTCCTTTAATCACTACATCAGCCCAAACAGAAACAGCATCATCACCTTTGTTTAAAATACCAATATGTAAATCAGTTGGCTCGTTTATGCCCTGCGGCGTCACAAGAAGTTGCGCAGAAACAACATTACCTTCAAAAGGAATATTCACCACGACCTCTGCAACTAGCGTTACTGTTGAGGAAACACCCTCTTTGTATTCATCGCTCACTTCTTGTAAAACAACGCTTAACGTGTTTTTTCCAGGCTGCAAATTATCTCTAAGCTGCAAACTAAAAGGAATGTTAATTTGATTCTTCTCTTGAGTGAAATGAAGAAGACCGCCATTATATACTGCATAATTGCTTAAAGCGCCACCAAAGTTTACTTTAAAATACGCATCTTTAAACTCGCTATTTACCAACGTGACATGAAACTCTTGAAGCTCACGAGTATTTTCTGCATGTTGACGAGCAGGATACACTCCCCACGCACTTACTTGTGAAGAGAACACTAAGAAAAAAAGAAAAGCTAACACTAAGAAAAACAATACTTTGTTATTGTCTCGGTTCTTTTCTTTCCTATTCTTTTTATACATTATAAAAACCTTTTAACCAGCCATAGTTATGTAAAAATTAATCGTGCTTGATTTTTGACCTGCATCTTCTATTGCAGGAACAGTAACTTGTACATCAATTTCAGCAGTATCGCTATCATCAAGGAAACTCAAATTGCCAATGAGCACATCAGTATTTGTCACACCCGTAAAATTGTTCCAACTTGTTTGCGAAGTAGACCATGAAAAAGAATTTGCTTCTGAAGTATTAGCTGCTTTGTATTGATAATAAAACGTATCAAGACCGACAGCATTCCATAAGGCTGTTGCAGTTACATTAGTAACGTTTAAATAAATATTCCCTGTGTTCTCCGCAACAAACGGGGGAGGAACATCATCAGTAGTATTCTCTACATCATTAGGATACAATTGACCTACGGTTGTAAAATTAATTGCATCAGTTGTTAAAGCGAAATTTAAATAATCAGTAATTGAAAAATTCCATGCCGTTGTGTAATCAGAACAATTCCACGAATCACACACCTTAACTTGCCAGAAATAACGATAGCCTTCATTAGTAATTGGATTGCACTCAAGATATGTGCTTAGAAGCGTGTGATGGTTATACGAGGTGTTTGGCGCGGGGATAGTGTTTGTAAAACCCGGGCAAAGAACCGATACGTCCGTACCATTCATATTCGTCACATTAATATGATATGTTAAAACATCATTATCATCATCAGATGCAGCACTCCAATTAAACGTAACATTACGATTAATTAACGAAGAATTACCATCACTAGGAGCAAGAAGACTACCCATACTAGGTATTTGATTAGGATATGCGTTACTTGTTGCAGGCGTTTCTACACAATCATCAGAATAACTACAGAAAGTAATATTTACTAAACTGCCGATGAAAGGTGTTCCCGTACACGTGAATGTTGTGTTGAAATAATTTCCTGACGTTGTGTTGACAACATTGACACACGTTCCATTATCATTAGTTATAGATATGTTCTTGATCGCGCTTGGACCAGACGAACTTAAGACTCCTGCTGTGACATTAAAAGAATGAGCGTTCGTGTTATTTGCAAAGGTATTGTTATGCACAAGAGTTAACGTGCCGCCGTCAATAGATACTGTGTTTGAAACAACAGTTTCTCCAACGTCAAATTCATCAACAGGAGTTATCGCAACAGACCAAACATCAGCATAATTCGTTTCATTGGAAAATAATGTTTCCATAGATTTTCCTGCATTACTATCCGCATAGAGTTGAGCAATCTGATCTTCAGAAAGCACGCGGTTGAAAATGAGAACTTCGTCAATACTGCCATTGAAGAAATTACTTGACGTTGTTCTTGCACCAACATATAAAGGACTGCCAGATACACGAACTGCAGTTATTGCAGACGTGTCTGTTGCAACTGAAGATCCATTGATAAATAATTCTGCAGTACCATCATCAAACGTTAATGCGACATGATGCCAAGAACCAGTGTTTAAACCATGTGCATAATTTAATAAGAAATCACGATTTGTTGTTGTGTTTGCAATAATTAAACGAACATTAGGCGCGTTAGTAAATTCTACTCGCCAAGGTTCATACCCTCCACCACCATTTCTTGAAATAATATTCGGATTTAAAGTTATTAAGTCATTAGCATTCATCCAAAACGTAATCGTGAAATCAGTTGTTACATCCAACGAATTATCATCATCAGCAACAGAAAAATAATCACCACCATCAAACGTGTACGCGCCACCGACTTTACCACTTGACGTCCATGAAGGCTGCGTTGCAGCGCTTGCAAACACTCCAGGATTATTATAACTCGTGAAATCTTTAACTTCGTAGCCGAGGTCTGTAACTCTTGTGTTAAACGGCATGTTGAGGACTGCAATACTTGCACTGCTTTCACGCCAATCAGTAATAGCATAAACAATGTTACTATCATTATCACTCGTCGAGTAAGAAACTGAAAGATTATCAGATGTGAAGTTATCAGCAGATGTGGCTGAAAGAGATACTGAACTTATCTCTGGAGGATACTCTGATAAAATATATTGCGCGCCAATTTGCATATCGTACGTGCTTGAAGACGATGTTCCTGAAATAGTATCAACAGAAAGCGTGGATTGATACGTTGATGAATTTGCAGTTGTTCCGCCAGTCACCACAATAGTTTCAGAGATATAACCACTACTTGATTGATCAAGCGCAATAGCAAGCGGCACAACTAGCAAGATAAGGACAAGAAGTGCCCAAAACAATTTTAGTTGCGTGGTTGTTTTAATCATAATGATTTTCTCGTTAGTTTTTTTAACCCAATTGAATAATAACATCACCACCAGCTGATGTGATAACAATATCGCCACTTGTAGTGTTAATCACTGGATCCGTTGGGTCAGGATCAAACGTAATACCTTTAGTTCCATCACTGACTTCTAAAGTTTTTGAAGGCGAAGTAGTCCCAATACCGACATCGCCGCTATTTTTTATTCTCATTACTTCATCAGAGATAGTAACTTCAGAATCAGAAACTGATGGATTTAATGCAAAAACCAAATCTCCTATCCCATAATTTCCTGTTTCTATGTGTGCAATCATTGTTTTCATGTTAGTGGTTTGACCTGAAGGCATGGTCCCTAATTTTATTCCTGCCAAATCTCCAACAGTACTTCTTTGGTCATGAATTTCAAGATAAGTTCCCCCACTATTTCCAAAAATACTTAATTTCTCATCAGGACTACTAGTCCCAATACCTACATTCCCAGAAGTATCAATACGAATTGCTTCACCTCCAGCTGAACGAATAGATGTTTCAGCTCCAGAAAAAACTCCTCCTAAACCCGTAACATTAGAAGAATCAATAAAAGCTATTGCCACATTAGTTCCAATAGTATTTTCCGCCATATAGTATTGGTTATTATCAATAAGAATATTTCCTCCTTCAATATCTAAAAGTTGATCAGGACTAACAGTTCCAATACCTACGTTGCCTGCTTCATTTATTGTGACTTGTTTAGTAATTGTTCCATCTTTCATTGTCCAAAAATTTAAATTACCATCTTCTGTTCCATCAGAAGCATCTGTAATCCCTGTACTAATTTGAGAATAAATTACATCTTCAGGAGTTCCTGCATCATTTTGACCATAAAATCTTAATATTCCTATACCTTGCCCATCAAGATTTCTTGTTGAACTTAATCCTAAAGTAGTTGGTCCAGTAGAATGAACATTTAATAATCCTAAAGGACTCGTCGTCCCGATGCCGACATTTCCTTCTTGATTAATATACATCCGAGAATTAGATCCATTTGTCTGAAAATCAATTCCGTCCGAAACATTATAAGTTCTTATAGTGTAATCTGCATTAGATCCACTATCAAAACCTGAAAAACCCATCGTCTCTCCAGTAGAATCTTTAATTTCAATAAATCCATAAGATGCATCCCCTGCTCCCGTACTTTCCAAAGTTATGTGAGTATCTGAATCTTTTAAATGTAAGATGCTCTCAGGACTATTAGTCCCAATACCCACATTTCCGTCTTTAATTATCATATCAATATCATTAAAATTAGTTAATCCTGATTCTGCGTGAGCAAATATTAATCCATCTGACCCAGAACTATATCCAATATGCGATTTATAAGTGCTATTTGAATAGATGATTGTTCCTATATTACTATCCCCCTCTCCTTCTAATTTCAATCTTTTATTAGCCCCAAATATATGAAGAATATCATCAGGACTAGCAGTTCCAATACCCACATCGCCAGTCGCAGTTAAATATAATGTATGAGTTGCAGGAGCAGAAGTGCCAGCACCACCAATACCTAAAACAGTTGTACTTATAGGATTCATCCAAAAAATACTTCCCGAAGCATACTGCAAACCCAAACCCTGACGAGTACCTGCAGAATCATCATCAATATACACGCTACCATCTTGCACATGTAAACTATGCTGTGTTGCTGAGGTAGTTCCAACACCCACTTTTAAACTCGTCACTGTTTCAGTACTTGTATTTGTCCAACCACCAGCATCAGAAGAACCGCTGCCAGCAGGCCAAGCAGATTCACAAACACCGCCAAGGCAGATTTCATTAGCAGTGAAGTTGCCGTCTACGTCAAGAAGTGCAGTTGGAGTTGTAGTGTTAATACCGACATTTCCGCCATTTAAAATAGTCATTACATTACCAGAATTTCCATTAAAAGAATATATAGACGTATCTGCACTAAAAGAATTAACAGTGAAATTCATAGGGTTAACACCGCCACCACTAATCCAATGAAAAGCAGTTCCACTTCCAGAAGTATACTCCCAAGCCAATTTCTCATTAGCTTTCATAGTCAATTGCTCAGAAGGATTAATTGTTCCAATACCAAGTCTATTATTCGTCGTGTCGATAAACAAGGTTCCGCTGTCAAAACTCACATTATTATTGAGAATAATTGTTTCGTTTAAGCCACTCGCAGAAAAAGAATAAGGACTAGAAGTCAAATTATATCTAGGAGACATTTCGCCATCACCTGCGACGTTGACTCCTAAGTAGTACGGCACATCAAAGTCAAGCGTTATCCCCCTGAGCTCAACACTGTAGACACCACGCGAGTCAGCTGTAATTGTTGAAACCTGCGACCATAAAGGACTACCGCCAGAGTACGCATCATATATGGAAAAGTTGGTTGAGAAACTACCTGAAAGAACAGCACCCGAAGAAGCATTGACGAGTTTACCTTGAATGGAGAGACTTGTTTCATCAGCAAAAGCAAAAGATGAAAACAATAGAGTTATCACTACAAGAATACAAAATTTCATGCTAAACGAAATCAATTTTCTTTGCTTAACACCTGTTTTATTTGCATTCATTTTATTTCCTTGAGCCATTATTTCATCTCCTGTTTTTTTATCAGTTCAGTTTTATCAGTTCAGCTTACTTAAACTTATTCTAACGAATAATTTGCCGGTCTTGTTTGTACTTCCTTAATACACGCTTGCGCTTTACACAATTGCAAACCAGTAAAGTTGAGTTCTTCACGAGGAATAACACTTACTTGTCCATCAACTTCTAAAGAACACACCATCCCTTGATCAGTCTGCGAACAGACTTGTGCTTCAATTTCAGCTTCACTCATTAATTCCGTACACACTGTTTGCACACATTCCCAACTTACATCTTTAGTATTATTAACTGGAAAAATCCATGCAGCCACACTTAGAAGCAAAGCCACTATTGCTACTACCGCAACTATAACCAAAGCAAGACTAGACTTTTTCGCAACACTCTTTTGTTTGCTCTTCGGCTTACTTGTTGATTTTGTTTTTGATTTTGTTTTTGTTTTTTGTTGTACCATCTATTCATACCTCCTATTCGCTATAACCAGTAATTAATGCTCCGTTAAGACGAAGATTACCAGCATCATCAAAGTACGCAACCGTACCCGTCGTATTTTTCACTAAAAGATTAGATCCTGTTGGACTCATAGCTGACTGCGCATAATATTGCCCAAGCAAATACAAGTCGCCGCTACTACTCACATAAGAAACAACCGTTCCAGCATTATTTTTTACAATAAAAGAATTAGCTGGCGGCGTTAAACTACCTTGCGAATCATACACCAAACCACCAATAAACACATCACCACTCTCATCAATTAAGAGCGTACTCGCACCCGAATTATCATCAACTTTAAATTGTTTACCAACAGGCGAAGGAACCGCGCAAACACCACCAGCAGAACAAACACCATCAGCAGTACCATCAACATCAGAATCACATGCGTCTGAATCAGTAATATCTTGCGCGCTACAACCACAAGTAGTATCAGCATCTGTAAGACTTACTGTTCCTGAAGGGTCATCACCATCACTATCAACAACACCCGCACTATCCGCACAAACCCAAAAAGGACCATAATGAGCAGTATCAGCAGCAACATCCCAATTGTTTGCGTTGTCAACTGACTTAATATTGAAATAATAATTTTGTCCAGAAGATAAAGAACTACTAGTTTTTGACTGCGCACTATTTTCTACATCTTTAGTCGTGGAAGAAATATCTGATGCGCCAGATGTAAACGATGTTGCATAACCATCAAGACCGGAAGTGATGGTATCATCGACTCGTTTGTAAACTCTCACATCATCAACAAACATGTAATCATCAACTTCAGAGCCAGTTGCCTGAAAAGTGAGAAATCCGTTACCACTTGATGCATCTGCAGTGAAAGGAAGCTCTATTCTTACCCATTGATCCAAGTCAGTGTAATAATTAGTATCATAAGTTGTTCCACCAGTGTAAAAATTAGAACCGCCATCACGATATTGTAATCTCACACCAGTTAAATCTCCTGCTGTTGGTAAGTAGACATAAGCAACCGCAACAAAGTCAGTTGACTCATCCTGAAGTGTCGATCCATAATTTTTATAGAATTGAAACTGTCCATCAGTTGCGTCATCATAAGCACGCAAGGAATAAGAACCACCATGAGAATATGTTGTTTGTCTGGAAATTGTTAGATCTGTTCGCGGATACCAACCACTATAAGATGTCTCAAATGTATCATAGTCAAAGGAATTTATGTTGCCCATGGAATCAACACCATACATATAATAGAAGTAATCATCACCAGAGTCACTTGCATCAGTCCAAGTTGCATCAATAGTTGTATCGCCGCTCCACGTACTTACCGTGTGACTTGAAGAACCAAGACCAGAAGGCGCTACTGGCTGGGCATTATCAGTTGCATCAGTATCTTCATAGGAATCAGTAGAAACTAAAGGAGAAACACGTACGTTGTCAAAGTATATCTCTGCATTTGTCCCATTGGTGTTAGATCCTACAAAGAAACGTAGCGTGCTATCTGCAAAGGTATCATCAATTGCTTCATAAACCAATATATCGCTGGCGAAGAATTTGTAATTACTTCCTTTTTTAATAATTTTATAATGCACCCATTCATCTTCATTAATATCTATGCTATGCGGCATATTTGTTGCATCTTTAATATCAAAAACACCATCAGGTTCACCATACTCTCGAATATCAGACATAGGAAATGAAGGATCATCAATATCAGTCCAATGACGAACACCACTTGTTGGTTGACCATTACTAAAAGTATAAGGTGTTGCTGCAAAGCCCCACATCATGTAATCACCCGTCTGAACATACGCATCAAATTCAACAACTACGTCAGGAGGTAAATTAATAGAGGTGTACGCTCTTGATTCATACGAACTATCCGAAGCAGTGAGATTCAAATAACCATTTGAAGCATCCAACGTAGCATAATGAGCAGTCCACGCGACGTTGTTTGTGTAATCACCATCAGAGAAATCATCAAAGTAACCACCAACAGGCTCAAACGTACTACTCAAACTGTTTGCCCTAAAAATTTGATAATCAAACGTTTCATAAATTGAAGAACCATAACGCATCCCTTGGCTTTCAGAAAACGCTGTTCCTTCAGATAAACCTTTTTGACCAAGTAAAATATAACTACCACGTGTTTGCATAGAAGCGAGCGCTTCAGTTGACGCACCCAAACTTTCTAAAGCCGTAGCCAAAGAACCAGGCAAATTATTTGCAGGTTCATCATACGTTGTAACAACAACATTTTGCCCAGCAGATAAACTATTAATTGCTGTTACCATACTATCTCGAGCAGCAGTGCTACCATACACATCATAATTAGTACAAGAACTCACGCCCCAAGAATCAGTCATAGAACACAAAGCATAACTTCGAGAAGTAGTGTGCTGAATTGTTCCATTAACTTTCACATACCTATCACGTGGAGAATCATCGTTTCCTGCAGCTGAAACATTTAAGTCATTCCATCCGACATCAATACGATTACTTGCACTATTTTGCGGATCTAAAGTAATCGCGGGATAATCAGCTTTAAAACCAGTCCTGTCTAAAGTTACATTACAAACATTTGAAGTCCAAGAACCATAGTGAGTTACAGTACCAGTATTTTCTATTCTTGCGCGATAACAATACCTAACATTATCCTCTAAAGAAGAATGATCATACGAAGTGGAACTACCATCATACAAAGTACTTGAAGAAGGAAGCGTCATTTCAACATGATATTCATAAGATAAATCAGTTGGCGAAGGAAGAGTTCCAGACCAATCCACATCAACACCGCCAAGACGACCATTTAACACCCAATCATCTTGAGCAGAAGCAGTAATAGACGGCGTTGCAATCGCAGTACATACATGCGTCGTTGTATCACAATACTGCGCAGCAGCACAATTCGTTGAAGCAGTACAACCAACATCAACCCAAACACCGCTTTGACATTCCCACCAAACACCAGTATACGAATGAGTTCCCGTATTAGAAACACAATTACCAGAATCATCAACACAATCCGTAGAAGCATCGCAACAAGCATAGGTACCACCAACTAACGATTGATAACCATCACCACCAGATGCACTACCTCGATAATTCTCACCAGCATCATCACCGCAACACTCAGTCTCAGAACCAACAATATATCCGCCAAAAGGAGCGTCAGCAACATCACCACCCGTTATACCGCTACTTCCCCAAACACCACCTGCAGCGCTACAAGCAGTTCCATCTTCATCAGCAGCATACCAAGTATTAGAAGCACCACAATACTCAGCACTATCATCATTACCACCATCACCATAACCAGTCTCTAGTAGAGTGGTTTGATCATAACAACCATAATCATTTTCAGTAAACCCACTACGCGATGCAGGAGTAACATTTCTCAATATATTTGCATCATAAACACAATCAGTAGCATCATCACAACAACCAGATTGACTGGAAGCACTATCTGTATCACCTGCTTCAGAAATATAATTACCAAAGAAAAGAGCAATACCTGTTTCCCACTCACGAGGTTCTGCTTGAATAAAATTACTTGTTGAATCATCATAATCATACACAAAATTTGCATCCCAATTATTATTGTCAGTATTAGTTGATGCAGGAAAATATTCATTAGTATCATGATTCAACGATGTCCCTGCAACAATACTATGACTATCTCCATCCAAAATATCGAATCGCACACAAAAATTTCCTGATGGAGTTGCAGGAACAGTAAATGCGTGATCACCACAACTAAAACCAGCCGCGGAACCATCTAAATCAACATAATATGCCCATTCACCAATATCAAGTGTGCCTCCAGGAGCTTCAAAATCAACATCACGACATAAATACTCATAAGAACAATGACCTTCGGAATTAAAATCATCACCTACACAAATTTCATCACTTGCACAATGAGAATCGTCAGCACAATCATGCCACTCCCCATCAAGACAGTAATCTAAATCACCATCACCATCACCATCATGAGTCGTTGCATTAGTAACACAAGTTTGATCATCAGCAGTTACACAATCAGAAGAAGCATCACAACAAGCAGCATCACTCGAATCACAAGTACCCGTGTCGGGAAATTTAGCGTTCGTTTCTGCAACACAATTAATATAATTCTCGCCGTCATCATCACCACAACAAGCAGACGTAGTCGTATCAGAATACTCTCCACATATCTCGCCAGCAACAATCCAAGTTGCAGTTCCAGAAGCATGATTATTAATTTCAGTACAACGAGCCTCCACAACATCTGGATCAACCCACGTACCGCTAACACACGTCCCCCATTCATCACCAAAATCAACAGAAGTATCTGAAGAATCAGCCAAACCATCAGGATAATGAGTATAACAAACACCAGCTTCAACACAATCAGTTGACGCATCACAACAAGCATCATCAGTTGGCGTAGTCGCACAATCAGTTACGCCAGAACACACTTGACTATTACGATTTTCGTTTTCATCATCACCACAACAACAATGAAGACTAGCAACAAAATTTCCTCCTTCGGTTGCTTGCCTTGCATTACAATAATTCTGATCAACAGTGTTACCATTTACAGGAGTCCAATTATCACCAATAGCGTCTCCATTTCCTACATTCCAAGCATCATCACCATAGTAATCATCACAATAACTTTCATGATAATCCGTGTTTAACCAACCACCACCACTACTATGACAATAAGCTTCGCGTCCACCCACAGAATCTAAATCTTTAGGTCCAACAGTATAACAATTACCTCCATAAGTACAAAGTTCTGTTGAACTACAACAAGCTGTGTCGGTCGTATCATCATTCCAAGAAAATTGATCAGTCCAAGAAGCATACTCATTTCTATATCTTGCGTTTTCAGCGCTTTCATCTCCACAACAAACATCTCCACCTTGAGAACCAGCCCAATTACTAGCACTCCAAGGATTTATCGTGCACGTTGGAACGCCTGAATTATCTGTTCCACAAGTAGCACATTTACAAGCATTTTCAGATGCTGTAGCTGCCTGAACAGTACAAGTTGAACAATAACCATAAGGTGTTGTCGCGTCAAGACCGCCATTATTTGCACAAGTATTTATGTTATTTTCATCACACTCACTTGATGCAGTACATCCTGTTCCTGTTGCTTCACAAGTAGTTACGTCTTGTAATCCACACGTCGAAGTGCATTCATCTTCATAATAAGACTGACCTGTTTGGTCACAACGACCTATATCATAACCAGATGCGTGTTCATCACAATAAATATTTGCACCACAACCATACTCACAAAAACCATCGGATGTACCTAAATTTGTAACAGCGTACTCCTTATTATTTGCATCACAGGCAACACATTTATTATCACTAGCATCAGTTCTAAATTTATTTGTTCCAGCAGTCGTTCCTGTATCCCAACTACCATCACCAACATAATCACAATATTCTCTACTTGGTGCATAACTATTTCCTGCAGTACACGCTAAAGGCCTATTATCGCTGCTTGTTCCATCAGCAAACTGCGTACAACAAGCAGCATTACTTGTACTTCCACAAACTCCATCAGCAGAAAAAAGACCTCCTGCAGAACTCATACAACTATCCGAATATGCAGCATTAGAACAAAGAGTTTCATACACTGTGGGATCATACGCAACTTCATCGGTTGTATCGCAAACATACGATCCGCCATTCTGACCAGCACAAGTACCATATGTCGTATACGAAGTACTCGTGGAACTACAACCTTGACCATCATTAGTTCCATCACAAGCAGATTGACAAGTACCGCCAATACATAAATCAGAGAAACACTCATCGCCATTATCGCACGTTTGGTCATTCACTTTACGACACACGCCAGCAGTAGCACCACTCACACCATAACAGTCCAAATTAGCAGCGCAATCACCACCGCCAGAACCACCAGAACCACCGCCACGAGCTTGACAACAAGACTGACCATAAGTTCTTAACGTTATACAATAACCGTACCAATAAGGGTAGACCGGACCGCCTGAATTTATAGTAACATTATCCCCTACACAATTTTCATCACAATCAGAATCCCTATTCCAATTACCAATACCACTACCTATAACAGTACAATCAGCAAAATTTGCAGTGTATTCATCAATAGGCATGTTTGTTGCACAACCGCTATTCGCCGGACCACCCCATTGACCATCTCCACTATTCCAATTATTATCATCTGCAGAACAAGTTTCAGAACCACAACCTCCTGGCGAGTTACAAACCCCTCCATTAGCGGCACGACAAGTTCCTGAAGCACACACACCACTACCACATTCATCACCTGTACTGCAAGACTCCCCATTATTACGACGACATTCACCGCCAGTAGCTGCCGCGCCAGTTCCTTGACAATATTGGTTTGAACCGCTAAAACAACTTCTCGCATAAGTAGTATCAGAACACATTCTATCACTATCACTATCAATCACAGCAGCATCAGAACATGCTGTTCCTTCAGTAGATATTTGCGCAATACAAGAACCTGCTGCTGAACAATACTCTCCACTCGCACAATCAGAATGAGCTCCACATTCAGTAGTTACCGTATAATACCCATCATTAGTCGTTAAACCAACATTATCATATGCTCTAATATAATATCTATAATCTTGATTACCTTCTAAACAATCAATAGTATACGAGCTTGCAGTACCCACAGGCAAACTATACTCAACGGTGCCTCCGCAACCATCAATATCAATTTGATCACCGGCATCAACATAAGGAGATTTCTGAAAGTACAAACGAATATAATCAATACCAGACTCATCATCTGCCACAGTCCAAGAAAGACTTACAGAATCATCGGTCACTCCAGTAACTGTTACATTTGGATCAGAAGGACCATCATTATCACAAGCCAATGTAACATCTCCAGAACCATCATTTAAACGATCATAACCATTTACATTATTAGCATCATCTCTTAAGTAACCATACAATGGAAACTGAGCATTATTTGTAGACATAGTAGGATAATACGCAATTTCAAGAGTGCCAGAACTTTGTGTTACAATACTTGGAGCACCACCACCATTAAGATTAATATGTGAATTTGTTATCCATTCGTTATTATCAACAACCCCGTTAAGAAAACCATTTATTCTAGCTTCATGAGTACCATTATAAGCTCGTAAGTAATGATCTCCAGAATTTATACTATACGTATCATAGCCAGGATACGAAACAGTAAAAGTAGTTCCTGCTTGAGCCCAATACGTCGAACCAGATAGATAGTCATGACCAGAAATTGAAACATCGCCAAATGTTGGAGCAGACGTATCAACACAAGTACCAGTAGCATCACAAACTTGACCAGCGGAACAACCATGCTGAGCACCATCAACATGACAAACCTCGGAAATCTCATCATAAGCAGACGTTGGACCTCCAATAAGACAAGAACTAGAATCCACGCAACCAGCACTACCACAAGTAGGACCACCAGAACCAACAGGAGCAACATTACAAGAAGTAGGATCAGCAGAAGTATCACAAGTACCAGCGGCATCACAATAACCAGCACTAGTACCATAAGGCTGACAAGTATTACCAACCCAACCATAAATATAACCAGAACAATCAACATCACCACAACCAGACTCAGCAGCACTAGCAGTAAAATCACAAGAATCAGCACCATTAGCACAAGTACGAGAATTAATACAAGCAGAACTCTTACCAGAACAAGGATCAGAAACAACAGCAGTACCAGAAGCAGCATTCTCACAACAATAAGTAGCACCAACCTGAGACCAAGAACCAGCAGTACACTCATAAGCATTTAAAACAGTCTCAGAAGAACAACCATTAGTATAAGCAGTACCAGGCTGAGTACAAGAACCAGAACCATCACAAGCATAATCAGTATAACGAGACTCTCCAAAACAATTATCAGTAGAAGAACAAGAAACACCAGAACCAGTACCAGAAGACCAACCAGAAGCAGACAACCAATAATAACTACCAGCATCAGTAGGAGCAATCTCACAAGCAACATTACCTAACTGACCACCATCATCATAACCAAGACAAATATAATTACTATAAACATCACCAGTATCATAACCAGTAGCATAACCAGAACGAGAACACTCACGACCACTAGGAGCACAATACTTAGAAGCAGAATTAATAGCAGTAACACAATTATCATTAGTACAATCAGAATCCTCATCACAAACAGTAGTGGAACCATCATCTAATGTATCAACACAAGAAGTACCCTCACAAGTATAACCATCTGCACAATAATCATCATCATTACTAGCACAACTAGTAGCACAATCATTACCATCAGTTTTACTTGCAGCACCATTACAAGCATAACCCGCATTACAAGAAGTCAAAGCATCACAAGCAGCTGAAGAACAAGTGGCTTCTTTATCTGAATAAGTACCGTCACCATCACTTTGACAAGTATTAGTACAAGAAACACTATCCCATCCATCCGTACCGCTATAAATACTTTCACGAGCACAAGTAAAATCTGAAGTGCCAACACAAACACTATAACCTATATCTCGACCAGTACCAGCAACATCTGCACACTCATCAGAAGAAAGAGTACAAGCCCATGTATTATCAGGCTGAGTATTACAATCACCACTTACACATTGTGAATCACCAGCACAAGTATCGCCATTATTGATATCACAATTTCCTGAACCATCACAAACACAATCAGAACCTTCACAACCAGTACTACCAGTACACTCACCAGCGTCAGTAGTATAAGCTGAAACATATGCTGAACAAGAAGGACCAGTACCGGTCCCTACACTGCAAACATAACAAACACCACAACCTGCATCAAGACCAGCACTATCAGCTCCGCTAACCCACGTTCCTGTACTACAATAATAATTAATTGCTGAACTTGCAGCAGTCTCATCACAATTATTTGTACCAGCATCAGCACAAGCCATACCACCTAAATCATCGCCTAAACAGATCCATATAGTAGTTCCCGCATCATATGTTTGGCCTGTATCATAACCGCCAGCATAACCTGAACGAGAACACTCATCACCAACGGGAGCACAATATTTTGAAGCTGAATTAATAGCAGTAACACAATTATCATTACTATAACAATCACCATCAACAGAGCAAGACTGGCCCTCATCCTTCAACCACACACCACCGGTAGAGTTGCACACATAAGAACCAGCATCATAACCAGGAGCACGACAATTACCAGAAGCATCAACACAATCAGTATCAGAATCACAACAAGCAGTATCACCATCAAGTGACTCATACCCTACACCACCCGTATCCCCGCCCCTAACATACTCGCCATCATCATCGCCACAACAACAATCAACACTAGGAGTTAAAGTAGTTGCATTACTTGCCTTGCAATAAGTTGGTCTTGTAGCAGAACTATAAGCAGTATAATATGACCCCTCTACATCAGCATCACCATAACCAAGATTCCAAGCAGTACCTGTACCTGATTCACACCAGCTTTTAGCATAATCAAGATTACCCCACCGAGCATCACTAGCACCCCACTCATTACAAACAACCTGATCATTATCTCCACCAGTACCAGCAGGGTTAGAATAAACCTCTACTCCCCAACCAGTATGATCAGAAGAAGCAGTATCAGGATCATAACAAGTACCCCCATAGACGCAATCATCCTCATCACAACAAACAATATCACTTGAAGAACCAGAAAATACTGTTATAATATCATTGGGACTAACTTGCCTGTACTGACAATTATCACTATTACAATCACTATCAATAGAGCAACTATACCCGTTACTATACCCCGTCCACGAACAATAACCAGCACTATCGCCAACGTTGCCAGTGTACGTTGTGCTACTAGAACTCATACCACAAGTCCCACCTAGAAATTGACAACACGAGTAACCTGTAGCATCTTGCGCTTCACACCACGCTTCGCACTGAGCACTAGTTGAAGGCGCAGATGACCAAATTACATAAGCAGCAGAACACCTATACCTTAATGACAACGAACAAGAGTATAAATAAGGATTAAAACTACCATTAGTTTCTGTCTGATTACCAAGAATTCCTTCGCTTAGATTATTCGTTACAATATTTGCTAGTGCGTTTGCAAGATTAATTCTTGCAAAAGAATAATCGTTAGCTGAAGTATTAATCACCATTCCTGAATGAATGAGTTTCCACTTCGTCGCGTTGGGCGTTAGAGAACTATCATCTTCTACTAACAAAGCAACAGAGCCACTCACAAAAGGAACGCTCATTGACGTACCTGAAGCAAACACTGCGCTCCCCATTTCATCAAGTGTTTGAATACCACCACCCGGAGCGAGGAGTAAAGTAATATTATTATAATTACTATTACTCCACAATTCATCAGTCTTTGTTGATGCAGCAACACGCAAAGCATGTTCTGCACAAGCAGGATTAGCAATCGCAGTAGTACTTCCATCATTACCTGTTGCAGCAACCACCACAATGCCAGCATCGACCAACTCATTCACTTTATCAGCAACAATATCATCAACACAAAAACCTTCATAACTACCTTCACCAATGCTTAAAGAAATAACATCTGCATTATTATCTGCACACCACTGTAAACCAGCAGCAACATCAGAAGAATAACCAACACCAGTATCACTAATAACCTTTCCAACAAAATAAGTCGCATCAGGAGCTGTTTGCACCAAAGGATACAAGACTTTCGTACCATGACCATGAACATCAGAATAATCAGCAGTATCATCAACAAAATTATAACCAAAAACATCAGAACCATTAGTAAGACCAAGAACAGAAGGATTTGCACCAGTATCAAGAACACAAATAGCAACACCACTACCAGAAAGTCCATAATCATCATGAGCAACAGAAATATTTGTTAAGTTCAAACTTTCAGTAGTTAAAATATTCATCGGTTTATCTTCACTAACTTCTAAAATCATATCACTCGCAAGCAAGTCAGCAAGAGCAGCAGCAGACAATTCTATAGCAACAACATCTTGAGTAACAATTTGTTTAACAACAATCGGCTCGCCAGATGCAATATTAAGATACAGCGCATCATTAATAATTTTTTTGGACGTGTTCAGCTCTTTAGCAATGTCTTGTACATCTTTTTTAGTAATTGCTGACGCGTCAAATGGATTATACCATTCTTTTTTATTTGGACTTGCTGTTGCATCTACTTGCAAGAATGTTGCTTGATTCGTTTTAAGAAGAACACGAACAGAAGACTTTTCTTGTAAACTATCAAGCACAGCAGAATCAAGTTTATACATGTCCGCTCTAGCAACTGCAACAATGTCCTGAGCTAAAACCAAAGAAGTCATCGCAAGAGACGTGTTAACTAAAGAGACGTTAGGAGTAACTATTGGTTCTTGAATAATTTCTATCTGCACATCATCATCAACAACTACTTCAATAGCAAACTCATTAGAACGCTTTAGCACATCACCGTCTGTTGCATACATAAATAAAGAAAACGTACCCGTTTTTTCTGGGGAAACAACAAGGTAACGATTATCTTTAATAGATAAGGACAAACCCTCAACAGACGGCGTGTCAAAAATAATATTCTCATTAAATGGAAAATACTCATATATATCAAGGACAAACGAATCGTTTAAAGAAATAACCGTATCAGGAATAAAAAGAAATTGCGCCGCCTCTTGACGAGTACTAACAGCAACTTCTTTAAGGAATAATTCAAGATTACCTGAAACCTTCATTCGTAATTGATTTGCATATACACCATCTAACTCGCACGTCTCTTCACACTCTAAAGAAAAAGGAACAATAGAAAAAACAGCATCTTGTTTATTCTCAGAAGAATTACTGCCTAACCAATTCTCATTTTGTTTACTAGCAACATCTTCTTGGTCAGCGTCAGTATCTTTATCATTATGTTTATCTTTATCTTTATTTTCTTCTTTATCTTCTTGGTCAGCGTCAGCATTTTCATCAACAACATCTTTATCTTTATCAACAGATTTGTTAAAATCTTCTTGAGACGTAGTAGTATTCGCAAGAGAATCATTAAGTGTTTGATTATCTGTTGAATGATTATCTTCTCGTACAGGCAAAACAACAAACTCATCCGTATCAACAACATTTGTTTCATTTACCAACCCATCATGAAGAGCATCATTAGCAGACGCTGTAGTAGAAACGTTACTCACATTTTTAATCTCGGAAAAAACACTATCTGGCTCGTCGTTTAGGGAAACAACCATAGAAGAATTGTTTTGACTACTCGTATTCGCCAGCAAAGAAGTAGTCATATTTGAACCAGTAACCATGCCTGTTAAAGAAGAAGCTTCACCATTCGAGGTATACGCATACACCAACCACTCATCAGTTTCATTAAAAAGAAAAATCTCTACAGCGCCAGTACCACGAAGCTGACCAGAAACCAACAGCGCATCAAGAGAATTATTAAGGGGAAAAGATACAACATAAGGTTCAAGTTGAGAAGTATAACTCTTGTTAATAATAAGCGTTTCATAAAGATCGGCATTAGCAAGGGGATTAGCAGTAATATTACCTGTAAGAGAAGGAGTAACAAAAATTAATGCAATAATGAAACCTATAACTAGCGCAAAAAACAAAAATGTTGAATAGCGAGTAACTACCCTCTTGTCACGTTTCATTATTAACTAATACAACAGAGGGCACACAAAACCAAAGAGCTAACGCTAGAATGGGTTAGCAATATATAGTTTCTCAAGAAGGCACACCTTCCCACACCTCACAAACTACTACTGTTTCATCAAAACCCTGTTGTTTCCCCTTAAAACAATAGAAAAATAACGATTAGGATTTATAAATCTTTTGTCTTGCCACAATGAATTGCTTAAAATAATTAATCATAATACAAAGACTCCCTTAGAGGTTTCCGTTCTCATCACCATCGCCTTGAGATGCAGTGCTTTTTAACGTTCTTCCAGCAACAAGCGATGTGCCAATCGCTACAAAAAGCGCGTAGAAGAATAATAAAACAATAAATAACCAAAATAATTGCCCACTGGGCGCAAGAACAACAAACAAAAACATAGGTACAAGAATGGCATGCAAACACAACACCCACGCATCACGAAACGAAAGCCCTTTTTTTACTGAAGACTTAATAATCACCGCGCTAAAAAGCGCGAGAAGTTGCGATACAACAAACACCAGAATACCAGTTGCCAACACCATACCAGGAATTAAAATAAGAGAAGGTAATAACGAACCAAGAGACTCGCTACCAGCAGACAGTTCTAATCCTGTAATTGCTGCTAATTCCTCAGTGAGATACTGCACGACAAAAAAACTCTCCAACAATAATAACAGTACAGATAAACTCCATGCAAAAAAATAGAGTCCAAATGATTGTTTCAGCGTTTTCTCAACAACCTGTCGATACTTTGTTGGATTAACAGAAATTGCGATGTGGCGAAGGAATCGTTTCAGCTTCATAGAACATATATTGCGTAGCAGATTATAAAAAGGTTATTGTTTAGAACATTTAAGAAAAATAGACGCTTCAAACCGTAATTTTTCCGGAAAAAAACAAGAAATCATTTTAAATATCCTTATTCTTACATCAGCAATCCAACAACTAGTATTTTAAAGATCGAAAAAAGGAGTAAAAAAATGAATAAACTAATTATTTCAGATATAAAAAATAAAATTTTCACCATGAGAGGCCTTCAAGTCATGCTTGACAAAGATTTAGCAGATTTTTATAATATCGAAACAAGAGTATTAAAACAAGCAGTAAAAAGAAATATAAATCGATTCCCTGAAGATTTCATGTTTATTTTAACTGAAAATGAAATACATTCATTGGTATCACAATCTGTGATAGCTTCAAAAAAACAGTTAGGAGGAGCTAAACCTTATGTTTTTACAGAACAAGGAGTTAGTAATTTATCAGCAATCCTCTCAAGTGAAAAAGCCATAGAAATCAATATTCAAATTATGAGAGCTTTTGTTACTATGAGAAATTTCATATATACACATGCACAAATATTTCAAAGATTAAATGCAATTGAATTAAAACAAATAAAATATGATAAAAAATTTGATGCAATTTTTAAAGCTTTAAAAACTCATGAGAAAAAACAAGGCATATTTTATGATGGTCAAGTTTTTGAAGCATGTGTATTTGTCAGCGAGATTATAAGGAATGCGAAAAAAGAAATTATTCTTATTGATAATTATATAGATGAAAGTGTCTTAACATTAATCTCTAAAAAAAAAGAAAAAGTAAACGTTAATATTTTTACTAAGAAAATCTCCGCCCAATTAGCATTAGATATTAAAAAATTTACTGAACAATTTGGACCAATACAAATACAAGAATTTAATAATGCTCATGACAGATTCTTAATTATCGATTCAAAAGAAATATATCACTTCGGTGCATCACTAAAAGATTTGGGAAAAAAATGGTTTGCTTTTTCTAAGTTTGAAACAGGTGCTGTAGATATGTTAAAAAAAATTAAGTTGAACTAATAAGTTTCGTTCTCAAGAACAAAATAGTATTGAGAATAATTAGAGAGTTATAGAAAAAATAATATCTTTGTCCTGCTCGATTGATTCAATATTGAAATTTGCAAAAATTTCATCAATTACTTTTTCTATTTGCTCAATTTTTGGCGATGCTTTTAATGCAGTGAGGACGAAACGCTCTTTACCAACACGAAGCATTTCAGCAAGACCTTTACGCACATTATCAAAATTTTGAATAGCAGTAATACTTATTACCACATCAAAAGAATGATCATCGAACGGAAGCGCTTCAGCACTACCTAAAAGTATTTTTTGATTGCCAGTGTATTGCGCAATAAGCTTTTGAGCAGGGTCAACACCTGTTGCTTTTTGCACGTCAAAATAGTCAAGCGAGAAGCCAGTGCCACAACCAACATCTAAAAGTTTGTCATCTGGGCCAATAATATCTAAGTCCTTCACCAAGGCCAATTTTGCTAACTGCTCCTCTTTATGCAGCTCATCATAGCCTTCTGCAATATCATCGTAGTACATCATGAAAAGGAAGTAACATGAGGCTACCCATGCGTTAAAATTGCAAAGCAATTCACTGATGTGTAGCCAAACAGAATGCTGGAAAACAGTTCACAGCAGACTGTAAAAATGAGGCTACCCACACGCTAAAATTGCAAAGCAATTCACTGATGTGTAGCTCATTTGCTACGCAAATGAGGCTACCCAGATTTGAACTGGGGATCTTCCGCAAGTCAAGCGGACGTCATACCGAGCTAGACCATAGCCTCAAAACTATACAAACGTGACTTCTTTTTTATTTAAAAAGATACTGGTTAGCCAGACACTGAACAACTCATCCCAAAAGAATAGGAAGTAGATAATCTTTGGAAACTTAATTTACCGCGAGGACGGAGATTAATTTACACCATTAAAAACAATCAAATTATTATTTTATCAATTATACTCTAATTATCATCAGATTTTTTACTAAATAAAACTTCTAATATTTTTGCAAAAGCAGGACGCGTAATAAGAACACCAATAGTGACCCCTGCAATCGTGGTTAACGCAAAACCCTTAAGAAGACCAGCGCCACTCCACCAAAGCGGAAGCATAGCAACAACGGTTGTAAAGTACGCAGTCATAATAATAAAAAAAGCACGCTTTAATTTTTGCAACCAAGACAACATCTTAGTAGAATCTCGTTGCGCAAGCGTTTCATCAATAATAACAATTTGATCATCAACACCAGTACCTACTGCAATAATAATCCCTGCAATTGCAGCAAGATCAAGACGCCAACCAATAACAGAAGCAAAACCAAGCAAGATAATCACTTCAGAAAGCATAGCAATAATTGCTGGAAGCGCAATAGTAATTTTTTTGTAACGAATAACAATGATGAACACAACCGCGAGAATAGCAAGACCGCCAACAAGCATTGCATTATCAATAAACTCTTCACCAAGCACAGGACTAATAGTTGCAGATTCAATAATCTCCAAACTCACTGGAAGACTGCCCGTACTCAAATAAGTTTGTAATTGTTTCATATTAGCCAACGCATCAATTGCTGCTGCTTGCTCACTAGAACCGCTACCACTACCAGAAATACTAATATCGGTTACGACATTACCTTTAAGATCTTCGCCAATACGCAACGAATCAACTTCTTCATCGTCTAAAAGAAGCGTGATGTTTTCTGAAAGATAACCATCACTAGTCACCTCGCCAGTATATATTACAGCTAAGTCCTCTGTTGCAGCAGCCATTGAACGCGCTGCATCAGCTGAAAGAGAAATAGAAAATCGAAATGAACACGTGAACGTACCATCAGATAATTGACCACAACCACGATCTGGATCTATACCTGCAAAACAAGTTGTTGAAGAAGAACGACAAACATTCTTAATATCTTCACCATTAAATACAACAGTATCGCCAACTTGTGCTTCAAACTTTCCAGCTTTAGAAACTAACTCAGTAACTTCTTCTTCACTTGTACCGGCAATTTCAACAAGGACATATACTTCACCAGTAAAATCTTTCACACTTCGAACAATAATATCACTTAAACCAAACACATTAAGACGTTGTTCTAAATTAGTAATGATTAAATCAAGCTCATCATCAGATACTTCGCCTTGCGGAACAAGCAAAACCCTCGTACCACCTTGCAAATCAAGACCTTTTTGAATATTATTTGTTGGCGCAGGATACACCTTTAAACCAATATCCTGAGTACCAATAACAGTAGTAATAGTTTTATTTTGCTCAATAAAGGAAGTAGTGTTTTTCGTGGTGTTTGTTTCATTATCAAACACTTGCTCAATCACTTCAACAAACTCTGTTTCATTAAGCGTTGTAACTTCAAGAAGCGGCTTGGTTGTTAAACGATAGGTATCCTTATTTGTTTTGAGTAAAAGCGTTCTATTAGGCTCAACAGATGCAAGAAAATCATAATACGTTTCTTCGTCAGGAATAGGTTTATTATTAATAGAAAGCAAAACTTCTCGACTCGTTGGCGTGCCAGAAGCACTCGGACTTTGCATATTTGCAATCGCTGCAGCACTATCTTTTTCAACACTTCGAATAGCAACACCATCCATATCCATACGTGGATGAATAGCAACAAGGGATAAAAGTAAAAAGACAATAAGAAGAATAACACGCGTATTACCAAAAAGTTGTTTGGCACGACTCATTTAGCAACACCCTCTTTTTTTTCTGCATACCACCGAAGAATGCCAGCATTTTGAATCCACGTATTAATCATATCAACCCACAGACCGATAAAAAGAATAGTCATAATTTGAGAAATGGTGGCTGACTGTGAAACAATCATACCAACAGTAACTGCCGCAAGAGTTGTGATATTCATAGTAAGACCTATTTTCATAGCAGATATAATTCTACTATAAACAGTTCCTGATTTATTCTTAAGCACCCTTGTTGAAAGTAATACATCTGTATCAACACTATATCCAATAAGCATGAGAAATGCTGCGACGCCCGCAGTACTAAGTTTAATTCCCAATATATTAACAATGGCAAGCGTGATAACAATATCAGAGAATGCTGCAAGAATAACAGCAAGACTAGGAATAGGAACTTTGAATTGAATGAAAATAACAATACCCATTAAGATAAACGCTGCAAGTAGCGCCCACGAAATTTGTTTGAAAAAAGAAGCACCAATAGAAGCACCTTTAATACCTAAGTTTTCACCGACTTCATCATTAGTAAGGCCTGGAATAATATCGGTTAATGCTAAACGAAACGCCACGATATCTTGTTCATCAGTAATATCGGCGCTAATTTCAAAACCAGTAACTTTCGTTAATTGGCGAAGCGTACGAATATCAAAATCTGCAGCGGGAAAACGCTCTTGAAGTTGCGCTTGCATACCATCAGCAGTAAGACCATCAAGCTCTGCTAAATCTTGTGTGACAATAATACTCGTTCCACCTCTAAGCGTAATATCGCCGTTAATAATAGTACCCGTTTGCACATAATTTACGCCAAGCACAACAAGTGCAATAACTAAAAGTAAGAAAGGAATAATAAGAAGTTGTTTATAATACGTATAATAAAAACCTCGCTTAGCAGTAGCCTGCAAATTGGTGTTCTCTAATTCAGAACTGGCCTTCGAATTAGCTTTCGCACCTATTTTTTGCGCGTTTTGTTTACTTCCAAAACGTGCTTCTAAGCGCTTTTTCTTATGAGATTTCGCCATGATTAGATGTGAAAGAACAATAAGCCATTAATAAAGCTTATGGTTGGACAGCTCTGTTTAGGATAATTAAATATACTGCCTAAAAGTCCTCTTAAGACAAACAAATTTTACGCTTTTATAGCGTAAAATAGTGTTGTTTGTCGGTTAATTTTTTTGGCGGAGCTAAAAACTAGCTCTTTGCAGTATGAAAATTACGTCTTTTCCAAACAGAGCTGGTTGGACCTTTTTAAATAAACTCTTTGCGTGTGGCTTCCATAAAGCACGCGCCGCATTTATTCTTCTTTTCCTTGCTATGCGTATAGCATAAACGAAAGCCTTCACGGTTGTTACCCACGAGGTCTAAGAACTCTTGATGCACAACATTTGCCGCCAAATGACCGTTGCCTGTGAGATGATAACGGGGCGTGGTGAAAAAATTAAGTTGTCCTGTTTTAGATGTCTTTAGATCTTCCCATTCGTTACCCGCAATAATTGGCGCATCCTTCTTTTTGGTGATTCTTGCGTCAAGAAATTGTAAACCAGCAAGCTCAGCTCTATGCGCTTTGTAAAAATCAATAGCGAGCTTTGCTTCATCCTGCAAATACTCCATACTTCTTGTTACATCAGTAAGAACATAAGGTGCAGCGCGAACACCAGCACGAGCGTATTGCAGTAAGCCATCTAAACGTGCCTGCGTTGTTGCGCCCATGCGTACCACATTTTCTTCAAGCGCTTCGTAGCCAATACTACCAAGAAGCGTTACATTTGCGTCAATAAATAATTGTGCAAGTTTTTCGTCATACTCCACTACTTTTGTTGGAAATGCAACAGCTATCTTTTTTCCTTCATGTTTTGCACGAATAATTTCTTCAAGCACGATAGGTAAATTATCAACAAAACCAGGCCATACTTTCATTGATGCAGGAATAAGATTTTCAACGCGCTGACCACTTCGAATAAAATGCGGGCCGTCACCTTCTAATTTCTCACGTAATTCTTTTCTAAAATTTTTGCGAGAAATATTTTTAAGACCTGACGTGACCGGTTTACCATTCATATACTCCGCATAACAATACGTGCAACGACCTTCCCGACTATAACGACCATCAGGAAGCATGGTTGCAAAACAATTTTGCGATACGTCAAAACCCCAGTCAAGCCAGCAAATTTTTTCATACTCGCCTTTTCCCTTAATAAGAATTTCAGCAGGTGAAGAAGTAGTAAATGTTGGTTTTGGAAGAATTGCATCAACAACTTTGTAATGCTCAAGAAGAGGTAGTCGTTGTATTGCTGGGACAACACAATGCTGCGCAACATCTCCTCGAAGCATATTTTTAATAGAGTCTTCTAAATCAGAACGCACTGGGCTGCGAATTGTTGCAGCGATATTAAACGCTTTATCAATAGTAGAACTTTGATTAGATACAGGAATAATTTGAAAAGATTTTTTATGCGTTTTAGCAGCCTTTGCAATAGCAAAGGAATCGCGGACAACTTTAAATGAAGTAATATTGCCAAACTTCGTACCTTTACCTTTATAGGACGCTGTAATAAAAGGCTCTTGCTCAACAAGTAAAGGAGTAACATCCAGATTAGGAACGCCCAGCGCGTCACCTTTACTATACATCGAATACACTAAATAATCAGGTTCTCCAATATCAAAGAATTTCCACGACTTATTTCCCTGACCATACGTAGGTTTCTTGCCTTTCTTTTTGCCAACAGTATCAGCAGTTTCTTTTTTGGCCATGAGTAAAAGAGTGAAATAGGTAACGATTTATGAACATTGTTATTTGTTTATAATGCGACAACTGCTACGAAGTTTTATCCTCATTCCGCTCGAAAAAAAATAACTGGCAACAGCGAAGGTTTATTGCGCGCTCTGCCCAGCAAATAATTCTGCATGCTCGCAATAAGCTCTCAGCTTAAGCTTCAAAATGCTCAAATGCAGTTTTTCTTCAAGGCCATGCTCTTGATCACCTCAAAGATGTAGGCACATAACCTTTAAAAAGGTCTTCTTCTTTTCTTATCTTATTATGAGCAGAATTGCAATTGTAGATAAAAAAAAATGTCATCCTGAAGAATGCAATGAATTATGCATCAAAAAATGCCCCATAAACAAAGGTGGTGATGAATGCATGAAAATTGTTGAAGGGAAAGCTTGGATAGACGAAGTCCTCTGCGTAGGATGCGGCATCTGCCCAAAAGTTTGTCCGTATAAAGCACTTGACATTATCAATTTGCCAGAAGCACTTAATGATACCGCAATACATCGCTATGGCGAGAATCAATTCTCACTTTATAATCTGCCCGTGCCAGTCTTTGGCAAAGTCGTCGGCCTTCTCGGACGAAACGGCATTGGAAAGTCAACTGCGATGAAAATACTCGCAGGCGTTTTAAAACCCAACTTTGAAAATTATGAAAAAACAAGTACCTATCGTGATTTAATAGATTATTTTAAAGGAACAGAGGCGCAAGCCTATTTCGAAAAACTCGCAAAAAACGAGATCACTATTTCTTATAAACCACAACAAATAGAACTCATTCCTAAGAATTTTGACGGCAAAGTTTCAGATTTACTCCATAAAGTAGATGAGAAAAACGCATTCGAAGAAATTACCTCCATGCTTGATTTAACACCAATTTTAGATAGAGACATCAAACAAGTATCCGGTGGTGAGTTACAACGAGTAACCATCGCTGCATGCGTTCTAAAAAAAGCAAACGTGTATTTCTTTGATGAGCCAACATCATACTTAGATATTAAACAACGACTCAAAGTTGCAAAATTTATTCGGCAGCTTGCTGATGAAAATACCGCAGTCATTGTTATTGAACACGATTTAATTATTCTTGATTACTTAACAGATTTTGTACATTTAGTCTATGGTAAGGAATCTGCGTATGGTATTGTGAGTAGTCTTAAAGCAACGAAAAACGGCATTAACACGTATCTTTCAGGGTATCTTCGAGAAGAAAATGTTCGCTTCCGAGACCATGAAATTATGTTTGAAACACATCCTGATGAAAACATTACCTCTATACATAAACTCGTCGAGTGGAAAGCATTCGAACAACAATTAGGAGATTTTACCTTTGGCGCAAGTAATGGAATTGTTTACAGAAATGATGTTGTAGGAATTTTAGGAGAGAATGGCATTGGTAAAACAAGCTTAGTAAAATCATTAGTTGGCGCCAGTAAAAAAGAAAACGACATTAAACTTAACGTTGTAGAAACCATTCCTGAATTAAAAATTGCCTATAAACCACAATATATTGAAAGTAGTGATGAAATTGTTCGACTTTATCTTAAAGATGCACTCAAATACGATTTACAACTTATCAAACCATTGTCCATTGAACCACTTTTAGATTTACAACTTAATGAACTCTCAGGCGGAGAATTACAACGAGTAACCATAGCTAAAACACTCGCCGAAGATGCACATCTTTACTTCCTTGATGAGCCAAGCGCATACCTTGATGTTGAACAACGACTCGCACTTTCTAAAGTCATAGCGACCATGATGGATGTCAAACGAGCAAGCGCATTAGTTGTAGATCACGACTTACTTTTTATAGATTATATTTCTAAACGACTGTTAGTCTTTCAAGGAGAACCAGCAATAAAAGGGCTCGCAACAGGACCATACGGCATGGCAGAAGGTATGAATAACTTTCTTGATGATCTAGATATTACTTTCCGACGAGACGAAGCAAACAATCGTCCTCGTGTTAATAAACCAGAAAGTCAAAAAGACAAGGAACAAAAAAATAGTGGAAAACTATATTACGGGTAAACAGCACAAACAAAAGAACTGCTGCCTTAAAGAACAATAAGCCAAACAAATTTTGTACAACACGAGTTGTGCAAAATAAACATGTTAGGCGATGAAAAATTCGAGCAGAGCGAGAAAGAAAAACTTCGCAGCAACTTTTGTGGAGAACATAACATGACCATAAAAATTGATTATGAAAAATGTTGTTGGCAAGAAGGCGCGTGCAAAAGTTGTGGATGCGGCGGCGCATGCGAAGGCTGCGTAGAAATTTGTCCAACTGGTGCACTTACGCGAGAAGATAAACTCAGTGTTGATATTGATAAATGTACAGACTGCGGATTATGTATTAATTCTTGTAAACACGACGCGCTAAGTTTTGAAGTAACCATCACGCTTTGAGATATATAAAAACCTAGAAGTATCTTCCTGATTGTTTCTACTCAAGTGTTTAATAAGGAACGCGCCAATAATTAAAGTTATGTGTGGAATATTTGCTTATCACGGCTGGCGAGACGATGCACTAGTTATTGTTTTAGAAGGGCTTAAACAACTAGAATATAGAGGATATGACTCATGGGGTATTGCAGCCAAACAACAAGACAATCAAGAGCATCTCATCATTAAAGAAACATATTCTGTTCCTCAACCAAATAATTCTCACTATACAACACCAACCAAAAGTGCTATTGGACATACGCGATGGGCAACACATGGAAGCGTTACAAAAGAAAACGCACACCCACACACCTCCACAGATGAAACCATCGCCGTAGTCCATAATGGCATTATTGAAAATTATAAAGAACTGCAAGAAAAATATGAATTGCAAGACATTTATTCTGAAACAGATTCTGAAATAATTCCCAAACTCATATTCTATCATCTTAACACAGGAAAAAAATTTATTGACAGCGTCAGAGAAACACTACAAGAAGTAGAAGGTAGCTTTGCAATTGTTGTTAGTAATACCAAAAATAATAAACTTATAGCGGCCAGAAAAGGATCACCACTAGTTATTGGAATTGGCAAAAAGGAATATGTTCTTTCATCAGATATTCCTGCACTCTTAACGCACACTAGAAAAATTATACATCTTGAAGATGGAGAAATTGCAATCATTAATGACCAACTACACATTCAAGAGGTAGATACTAAAAAAGAAATCACTAAACAAGTTAAAGAAATAACGTGGGATGTGCAAACTGCAGAAAAAGAAGGATATCCACATTTTATGCTAAAAGAAATTTATGAACAACCAGAAAAAATAAAACAAGCAATACGAGGAAGAATAAAAAATGAAGTAGTATTTCTACCTGAACTTGCTAATACCACAACCATAAAAAGAATAATCATCATTGCCTGCGGAACTTCGTGGCATGCGGGAATCGTTGGAGAATTTCTACTTGAAGGGTTAGCAAAACTTCCTGTTGAAGTAGAATATGCATCTGAATTTCGTTATCGCGACCCCATCATAGAACCAAACACACTTGTACTAGCAATTAGTCAAAGTGGAGAAACAGCAGATACACTTGCAGCTCTACGCGAAGCAAAAAAGAAAGGAGCGAAAGTATATAGCATTTGTAACGTTATGGATTCAACCATTGCAAGAGAAAGCGATATTGTTTTGTATACTCGCGCAGGACCTGAAATTGGCGTTGCATCAACCAAAGCATTCACTACACAAGTTGTAGTTCTTTATCTTCTTACAGCGCATTTTGCAAAAGAGAGGAATACGCTTAGCGATAAAAAAATAAAAGAAATGATACGAGATGTACAAGAATTACCAAAGCTCATCATGGATGTTTTAGGAACAGAAAAAAATATTCAAACAATTGCAAAAAAATTTAGCGCCAGTAAGAACGCATTATATTTAGGACGGGGAATTCATTATCCAATAGCACTTGAAGGCGCGCTCAAACTTAAAGAAGTAAGTTACATTCATGCAGAAGGCTATCCCGCTGCAGAAATGAAACATGGACCTATAGCACTCATTGATAAGAATTTGCCAACAATCTGTATTGCGATAAAAGACTCACTCACCTATGAAAAAATAATCTCTAACATGCAAGAAGTTAAAGCAAGAAACGGAAAGTTAATTATCATTGCAACAAAAGGAGATGCGCAGGTACAACATTTAAGTGAAAATATAATATTTATTCCTCAATCACGTTATTCTCTAAGCGCAATTCTTGCAGTTATTCCTTTACAACTACTCGCATATCATATCGCAGTCTTACGAGGATGCAATGTTGATAAACCAAGAAATCTAGCTAAGTCTGTGACTGTTGAATAAAAAAAGAATTATAAAATAAAAAGAAAAAAGAAAAAAAATACTCGAAAAGAAAAAAATGCTCCTAAAATGCTCCTTAAAGAAGCAATTGCATTTACTCTTTCTTCCAAGCTAAAAGACCTAACTGCACATACATCCAAAGACTACCCACAATAGGAATAAGAGCTAGAAGTACTGTCCAACCAGGAAATTTTCTTGCTTCTGTAGTTTTCCACCACCACATGAAGAAAAACACCATGAAAGCAATCGTTGCAAAAATGTTAATAAAAGGAATTAAAGCTCCAATTAATAACAAAAAAGGCCACCAATGCATCTTAGCAATCTTTCTAAACACTAAACCAGGACCTAAACCCGGAATCCAAGCAAGAGCAGGATAATCAACCTTCTCTCTTCGACCAATAGTCATAACAGCAAAAGACAAGTAGATATACAAGCCAATTCCTAAAATAACCACTAAAAACATCATTCCTGCAAAAGCAGCAAATATGCCCGTAGGCAATAAACTTTCTAAAGCCATTTTACCCCTCCAAAGAGTTATAGGTTCATTTATAGAAAAACACTTTAAAAATCTTTCCCTAAATAACAAGAGAGTAAGCATTTAAAAAGAAGAAGTACATAGAATACTATATGAAAAGAGTTTGGCTGCTTGGAATAACTTATCTTCTAGCACTCATATGTGTAAGTTTTCTTCTTGTAGCGCTCTCTTCAAGTTTACATAAACCATTTCTTAAAGAAGAAGCGCAAAGAACAGATAAGATAGTTACGAAATTTCTACTCACAGGCAATTCAACAAATCTTCAAATTTTCACGCCAGCAGAAAGAAGTCATTTAGAAGATGTTCGAAGACTCATACATATTACCACATATAGTATACTCCTTCTTATAGGGGGAGTCTTATTATATTGGTTTAATTTAAATCGTGCAGAGCGACGAGGAATAATGCTGACGCCTTTTCTTTTTCTATTCTACTTCACACCACTTTTTACGTTTGCAAATTTTACCAAACTCTTTGAACTATTTCATCAACTCCTTTTTCCACAAGGTAATTATTCATTTCCATTCAGTTCAATCCTCATTCAAACCTATCCAGAAAAATTCTTTACTAGCATGAGCATTTTAATTATGGTGATTTTGTTAGTACTAAGTATTTTAGCACTTCTTGGCGAGAAATATAGTGCACGAAAGAAACTAAAGATGAATAGTAATACCCATCTTCGTAAGTAAGAAATTATAAAAAATAATGATGAGTACAATTAAAAATAACATTAAAATTATTTGATATTTATTCACGTGACGATGATATTTTTCTCTATTTTTATGTGTGGAAACATCCAATAACTCATCAGCAAAGTACACTGAAAGAAAAGTGCCTGCGCCTGAAAGAAGAATAATTCCCCAGAAAGGAAAAGGCTGAGAAAGTATATGATGAAATAAACTGAGAATAAATGTTTTCTCGTACACACCCGGATTTGTAAAAAAGACAATAACATTAAGAATTAATGCTATCACCCATACAACCATTTCAGAATAAATCATTCGTAGTTTTGTAATAAGACGAATAGGAAAGTCAAGTAAGAAACCTGCATCAGCAACCGGCGTACAAAATACGAAAAAAGACCAGGTTAAAGCAGTAATAAGAAAACCATCTTTAGTTCCATAGTGTGAAGAAATAATAATAAAATAAATCAAAATAACTAGTAATACAATGGAAAACTTTGCAAACGTGTGTTGTTTTGTTTGTTCACTATAAAACGCGATAAACCGCTCTTTAAAAGAACCTTTTTTACTAGTTTTTGTATTCATCAACAAACCTTCAACGAGCAACAATTAATGTACTTGTCATTGCAACACCATCAAGTGGACGAATTTTATCTAATATAAAAGTTCCTAATGCTTCAGAATTTTCTATTTCAACTTTAGCAATAATATCCCATTCTCCAAAAATTATGTGTGAGCCAATAACTTCTTCATAACCGTTAATAGTCTCATAAAGTTCTTGCTCTTTATCTTTTTCCACATTAATTAACAAATATGCTAACATTTTACCATACCTCCAGTATAAATATCGCCGATGCCGTCAAATTGTTCTGACGTATCACGTCGAGGGTTGACCCCTTCGGGGTGACGTGTAGGCGATGTTTTTACACAAAATTATTTTTTAAATTTTCGAACTATTGTTAAAAACGCTGTATGACCAAGCATGTTATGTTTTGGACGTAATTGTTTGTCATTAACTTCCCAGCGACGCTGAATAAGTTCTATAACTGTTATGAGTTTAAAGTCATCATCGAGTTCTTGAATAAATTGTTGTGCTTGATTAATATGCGGTGTGTAAATTGCAGCGTAAGCACTTTGTTTTAACGCTTTTTTTATCGTAGGAATTGCCTTTTCAGTCTTAGGAATATCTAAAACGAATAAATCAACTTGCTCTTTAGGTTCGATGGTGGTTATGTCGCCTTTGATAACTTCGACATTAGTAAGATCAAGTTTAACGCAATTCTCCCGCACCGTTTCTAAGTGCTGATCGTTAATATCGTAAGTGTACACTTTTTTACATAACGCACCAAGCGTGCAAGCACTTCCACCACTACCAGCACCAGCATCAATTACTACTGAGTCTTTGGTTAAACCGCATTCTGCGATGATAAACCCAATGTCTTTAGGGATGATGATTGCTGCTTGTTGCTTCATACGCTCCATATTATCTTTGAACGTTGCAGGGACTAAAAGCAATTCTTGCCCACCTGTTGTTTTTATGACGCCCTCATGATTTGCATCAATAAGCACTTGTCTATCAACAGCACCCTCATTGAAGTGAATGGAACGGTTAAGGTCCAAAATAGGATAAATCCTTTTTTCCTCTGTGATTGCGAGCTTTTTGACGTGCATAGCGTGTAGTAAGCTAAAGACGTATTTAAAAGTAATGCATGTTTACATATGTTTCACGTAGCAGGAGGTGACTTTGAGCATTTCTCTTGTGACGTCAGGCACTGGCTGATTCCCGTTAATATTAATTATTGTTCGACCATCCATATCAGGAAGGAGCACCATTAAACGATCAAGATTTTCTTTTGCTTTTTCTTGAAATTTCCTTTTCTCAAAATATTCTGCTCTATCGCCTCGCTTGTGAATTCTATGCATGGCTACATCCACAGGAACATCAAAAACAAACGTGATGTCAGGAATTCTACTGCTCGAACCATTGTTTTGATAATCGTGCAAGTCATACATTAGAGAAAAACTCGCACCTTGCGCTCCTTGAAACATATAAGTTGAGAGATCGTATCTTGAAGAAAGGACATGACCATCACGAAGTCGAGGATTGACATGTTGGACGGTGTGCAAGATTCTATCTGCAATGAAAAGATTAGTTGCTTCATCAACTGATAAGGTGTTTGTCTTTTTTAGTTCGTTAATTTTCTTTCCTGGCGTTGAAAGCATCGTTGGCTCATTAGTTATCCATAAAGGTTTATGTTTTTCCCCTTCAAAATATTTACAACCATTCTTAAGAGCTTGCGCAAACGCAAACAATTGCGTGTCTTTCCCACAGCCGTCTAATCCTTCAAACGTAAAAAAATAATTATTCTCCATTCTGTTTTACCTCGCTATCACTATATTATTTTCTGAAAAGAAAAAGCTAACAACTACTGCGCAGCATTATTCGTCGCGCTACGACGAAATCTGAGTCGTTCATCATAACAATTCCTCGCTTTTGCATCGGAATGTGATGAACTCATTGTTCTGCAAGGCAGTATTTATGTTAGCTGTTGTTGTATGTTACCTCAAAATTAGACTTCGCCTTCACGGCTCACTTGTAATTGAAACCCTTCAAGTTCGTCTAATTCCTCCAATGTCCAAAAATCTTTCCTCATACGTATCACCGGCCAACGAATGATAGGCGTCATTGGTGCACCTCGCAATCCTCGGTAGCACGTAACAATCTATCTTAGTGCGTAGTTTCACGCTTTTCGTTATGATATATTATAGTGTTGTAGTAAGTTTATCTATTTCTTACAGAAGTCTTGATATAGTGTTGTATTTTTTCGGCAAATTTAAATATTAAAGCTTCTGAGAATTGATTAAGGGTCGTAACGCGACGATATAACGACGTGGTCGTACTACGAAACACGAGCTGCATGTGCACAAAAAATTATTTTTGGCATGCTGAAAATTTTTAATTTTCATCGAATCGCTCGCGTTTCTGATTAAACGTCAAGGCGTTACTGTAAAAGATGTTGGGAAAAGAAGATATTCGAAAGATAGAGGACTTTGTCAAAATAGCTCCGCGAACTATTCAAGAAGTAGCAGTTATGCTTGGACGGAATTGGAGAACTGCTGATTCTTACGTTGAACGAATTGCTCGAGAAGAAGGGACAGTTGCAACCAAAGTATTTAGAGAAGGAACTCGAGGAGCGCTGAAGATTGTTTATTATAGAGATAATACATCCATTCATTCCTCACAATTTCAAGAACGACTTCTGCAAAAAATTCAAAGTGCACACCATAAGACTGATTTTAGCCCATTTGATATTTATCAATATATAGAGGAAGGAAAAAGAAGAGCATTCTATGAAGAACAAACAGAGTATAAACTTACTGAGAAACAAGACTTGGAGTACGCACTTCGAAGCACGCAAGAACAAGTACTTATTTTCTCAGGCAATTTATCATGGGCACTCGTTACACAAGGAAACACAAAGATAATTGATGTCTTTGATGAACTTGTAGCTCGAAATGTCAGTATCAAAGTTGTTGCTAACGTACAACTAGATGCAATTGATAATATCAAAGCAGTGTTGGCGTTAAATCATAAATATAAAAAAAATCTTATTGAAGTGCGGCACGCAGAGCAACCACTACGAAGTTTTGTTATCGATAAAACATTTATGCGATTTAAGGAAGAGAAAGCACAAAAACGCAATTCCAGATTGTATATTTTTTATGAAATTCGAGATGAAGAATGGATTGCGTGGATGCAAAAAGTATTTTGGCATTTCTTTCATATGAGTATTGACGCTGAAAGTCGAATAAAAGACTTAGAAACTATTGAAGAAATAAAATAAGATTAAGAAAGTAGTTCGTGCAATTTATTCGAAAGATCTTGGAAAGGTTTTTCCTTTAGAACTCCAATTTGTTTGAGAAGCAATCGTTTGTCCATCTTGAAAAGGGATTCAGGTTCAATAGAGCAAGACCTATGAAGTTTTCCAGAAGACAATGAAGTTGTGTTAATCTGCAAATGAGTTTTCTTTAAAGATTGTTGCGCAGTAATACCGCAAACAATAACATCTTCGCTTTTCTTGTTGAACTTATTGTTAGAGACAATAATTGCTGGACGTACTTTCGTTTTAGATAAATCAGAGAAAGGAAAGGAAACTAAAAACAAGTCCTTCTGCTTCAAAGATAACGACCCCATTCTTTTTCATCAATAGGATTATCCCATAGTTTTTTGAGATTTTCTTCAGCAAGCATTAACCAACCCATCCGTTCTCGCTGCTTTTCAAATTGCTCAAGATGTCGCATAAATGACTCTTCTTGCTCTAACGAAAAACGACCGCCTTCCTCCCGAAGAATTAAATTATCGCCTTCTTTGAGACCGAGTTTTTTTCTAATTCGTTCAGGAATAACAATTTGACCTTTTGAAGATAATTTTACCGTTTCAAGCATGGTAAGACTAGTAAGACTATTCTTACTTATATAGTTTTCTGAAATACTCATAGCATAAAGTCTATGAAAGAGCATTAAATAGTCTTCTAAGAAAAAATTGAAAATTTTACGGAAAAACTATTTTTCTCCTTGCACAAGAATACTTACTTCTCGCTTTCTATCGTGATCAAGCTCTATAAGCATAATTTCCTGCCAATAACCTTTCACCAGTTTGCAGTCTTGCACAATAAACGTGAGCGCGTGAGGAAGCATAAGTGCTTGCGCGTGCGCATGACCATTCTTACACTCATAACACACACCTTGGTCATCTGGTGCGCAAAGATGCGTGTCTCGTTTCCCTTCAGGATTTCGAACATCTTTAATGTCATTATGATAATAGGTAGCGTCAGGGTCTGCGAAAGTGTCAAGAACTTGGTGAATGTCAGGAGTGTAACTCATTGAACCATTTCCTATGAGATTCTTTTCATCTTCATTCACCCAAAGCCGTGCAGTTGTGTGCATGGATTGAATAATAATACTGCCAGACTGAATGCCTGATTTTTTGACAATGTCTTGAATTTGTTTGGTTATTGTAATGAATTGTAAACGCTTTTTTGTTTGAAAAGAAAGTTTGTCAAAAAAAGTTGTAAACGTCATTTTACCTCTAAAGGTAAAGCATGCTTTTTAAAGGTTAAGAAAGAATTATTTCTTTTTGTAGATTTCTGCCATTGCTGTATAGGTATTAAGGTAATAATAACAAATATCTAATTCTATTTAGTTGAAATTTTCCTCCTGTGCAAAAACAAGCACTAGACAAGTTGACGTGATGATTTTAAAGAATTAAATCGAACAAGTAAAAAATGCAAAATAACTTAAAAAATGAAAACATTTATAATATTTATAATTATTATATTTCTTATAAATGGGTGATACCTATGAAAACTATCGCAGTCAATGAAGAAATACATCAAAAAATATCTGAATTTGGACACAAAAACGAAACATACAATCAGATTTTAGAGCGCCTCTACAACTCCGCAATAGAAACCCAATTTGCAAAACTTTTCTTAGACTTAGAAGACACTGTAGATGTAAATGACTTAGAATGGTAATCGTTAGAATAGATACAACGCTTGTTAAAAAGCTCGAGAAGCAATTTAATAAAAAAGAGCTTCACGAGATAAAAAAATTATTTCTTTCGCTACAAGATAACCCCTACCAAGGAGATTTACTCTATGCGTTTGGCAATTTCATCCTCAAAGAGAAAAAATACAAAACATTTCGATTTTATTTTATCCACTCTCGAAAAATTCTTCTCATCAAAGATGTGAAAGCATTACAAGATGAAATCATTCGATTCATTGAACTGAGCAAAAAAAATAATCAACAACACGTTATTGACAAACTTAAAGAGATGAGCACACGACTTGACAAATCATAGATATCTTTAAAAATCAGCCCAGCAAACAAATTATCATGGAAATACATTCTTGGAACGTGAACGGTCTTCGGGCAGTTGCTAAAAAAGGTTTTGATAAGTATTTGTTGGAGTATAATCCAGACGTTTTATGCATTCAAGAAACGAAAGCTCAGATTGATAACCTTGAGGAACATCACACAGATATTGGTGATTATTATTCATACTTTTTCTCTGCACAAAAGAAAGGTTATAGTGGTGTTGCCATCTATACTAAACAGAAACCACTAGCAGTTATAAAAGGAATTGGTATTGAGAAGTTTGATGATGAAGGCAGAGTGTTGATGCTGGAATTTGAGCAATGCTTTGTTGCAAGTGTTTATACGCCAAACGCGCAACACGGACTTCTTCGCATGGACTATCGACTCGAGTTTGAAAAAGAACTTCGAGCGTTTGCTAAAAAAATGAGCAAGATAAAACCAATATTTATTTGTGGTGATCTTAATGTTGCACATAACGAAATAGATATTAAGAATGCAAAACCAAATATGGGCAACCCAGGATTTACTCTTGAAGAGCGAGGAGCTTTTACGCAGTTGCTTTCTGAAGGATTTGTCGATACATTCCGAACGCTACATCCCGATGCCATCGAATATAGCTGGTGGTCATACCGCTTTAGCGCTCGAGCACGCAACATTGGTTGGCGTATTGATTATGTTGTGACTAGTAAAGAATCTTTGAAATACGTAAAAGAAGCATTTATTCTACCAGAAGTATTGGGAAGCGATCACTGCCCAGTTGGCGTGAAAGTAAAATTCTAAGGATTTGTTTATAAACAGAACCACTTTGTTTATAAAGAGAAGCGCGTTTGCTCTGTCTAACGCAAAAATAATTTTTAATTTGCGTCATCTGCGTGATGAACAAAGTTCACATGCAACGTTCGTTGAAAAACGAGGTAAGAACAGCAAAAATGATATACGACATAGATCAGCAAAAGCTCATTATTGCGGCTAGCGCTGAATTAAAAAACCATATAGAAATGCCGGAGTGGGCACTGTATGCAAAAACAGGACCACATAGAGAAACTATGCCTAAAAATCCTGACTGGTGGTACATCCGAGCAGCATCCATTCTGCGAATGTGCTATAAAGAAGGACCAGTAGGGGTAAGCAAACTTCGAACCCGATACGGGGGAAGACAAAACAGAGGCTATAAACCTGATAAATTTACACGAGCAGGCGGAAAAGTAATTCGCGCAATTCTGCAACAACTCGAAACAGCAAAACTTGTTAAACAACATACTGTTGGCACACACAAAGGACGCATCACCACACCTGCAGGCATAAGCATTCTAGCAAAAGCAGCAAAAACAGTTGGCAAAGCAATCAAAACAAGCAAACCAGTAACTAAACCTTCGCCAAAGCCAGCTAAAGAAGAAGCAAAAGCTGAAAAGCCAAAAGCAGAAGACAAAGCTGAAAAGCAAGAAGCTACAAAGGAAGAAAAAACTGCAAAACAAGAAAGCAAACAAGAAGTAAAAGCTGAACAGCAGAAAACTACTGCAAAGCCTGACACTGAAGCAGATAAGCCGAACACAGAAAAGCAGAAAACTGATAGAGGGGCTAAGTAAAATGGCAAGAGTTATTCCACCAGCAAAAAAGAAGCGACTTGCAAAGCTTGGACGACAAACAAGATGGGCTCCATTTTGGACAATCCCAAAGATCTACGGATCTAATAAAAAAATCCACCCGGGACGACACACAGAAGTAAAACGTTCATGGAGACGTGGTAAAACTAAAGTATAGGTGATAGATTATGGCAGATGAAACATTAACACGAACCTACACCGTACCTCTTAGACGAGGATATGCAGAAACACCACGTTACAAGCGAACTAATAAAGCTGTTTCTGTACTTCGGGCATTTCTTGTACGACATATGAAATCCGAAAACATCAAATTAGGCGCACAACTTAATGAATTACTTTGGGCAAAAGGAATTAAGAACCCGCCCCCTCGAGTAAAAATTACTGCAACTAAAGATGCTGAAGGTGTCGTACGAGCAGAACTTGAAGGTGTAGCTTACAAAGACTTCAAACAACAAGAGAAAAAAGAAGAGCCAAAATCTGCTAAAGAGAAATTACAAGCAGCAGTGAAAGGCGCAAAGGGCGACAAAAAAGAAGAAGCACCAGCGAAAGCAAATGCAAAAACTACAGCTGAAACTAAGCCAACAGAAATAAAAACAGAAACTAAACCTGCAACTCCTGTAGAAAAAGAAGCTCCTAAAGCAGAAGCAAAAACTGACAAGCCGAACGCAGAAAAGCAGGAAGCTGTTAAGAAGCCTGTTGCTTCACAAACTGAAGCTAAAACTAATAAGCCAGATGCAGAAACACAAAAAACTGTTGAAAAGCCAGCAGTAACAAAAGAAGCAAAGGCAGAAGAAAAGGAAGCTACTCAAAAAGTTAAGCCCGAAGTTAAAGCAGAAGACAAAAAGAAATAAATTTCTTTATTTCGCTGTAAAGTGTGCCGGAAATTTATTTCCGAGCATTTTATTTTTACTTTTTTCTTATTCTTAATACAAATCGTTTAAAAAGAAGCACACGCTTCTTGTTCACACAAAGTCAAAAAGAAAGAAACACATATAAATTTTCAAAGAATTACCTTTTTTATGACAAGAAGATGGAAAAATCCTCGATATATGCGTGCAACACGCCTTAGTGGAGAAGATATCATTAGAGAACTTAAGAAAGGAAAACGAATAACAGAAATTAAAGAAACAGAATTGATGAATTTAGAAACCTATGTTCGCCATCACCTAAACAAACATCCGCTTTCAAGTAATACTATCAAAATTCATACTCGCGTCTATCTTAATACATTTGATGAACTCACTAATCTATCTAAAAAAGAACAAGATAAACAACATATCTACTACGAAAATGGCATTGCGCGAGTAGCACATAACAAGTTTGAAGGTGAAGCAGAATACCTAGAACGAGCTCTTGAAAGCATATTTGGATGGCATAAAAAAAGTTTAAACACAACCTATACTAGTCAACAACCAGTCAACATAGAAGAAACATTCTCCAAATTATTTAATTTTGTTATGAAATATAATTTCCCCTTACTTTTTGAACAAGCAGAACATCCTTATAGTCAAGATAAATACATTAATCTAATTAATGGTTTTAATATACAAACATTTAGAGCGCAAGAGTTTAAAATTCTAGAAAAATAATTATTTTTCTTTTGAAGAAAAGGAAATTCCTTTGTAAATTTTATTGTATAAAGCATCAATAGACGATGCGCCCAATAATTTTTGTTTATATTCAAGTTGATATGTTATATAATTCTCAGAAAATCTTCCGAAATCTTGTTTGCTTAGTTCTTCAACAATAGTCTTAACAGGAACACCTTGATACGCTCGTCGCAATACAAAAAGAAAACTCGTTTTATAATTTTTCGCAACATGCAAACGAGCATAGTCAAGAAACTCCATAGTTTCATCTACAGATTCAGGAGTAGACAATACATTTGACTCGTGCTTAACCATATCAGCAACAGAAACATCTCCTGACTCTACATCATTCTTGAGCAGCGCATCAATAGAATCATCGTCAGAATGCAAACTGACTTTTTTGGACATAGATTTTTTTTCGGGTGAAGAGACAAGATAAGGTTTTTTTGAGGTGGTTTGTAACGTATCTTCTTTCTTTTTAGAAGGAAGCCTTTTTGTTTTTCCCGATTTAACAGAAGATAAATTATCCTGTATCCACTCTTTTTTTGTTTCTTCTTTTTGAGGAATTTTCGATTTAGTTTCTCTAGAAGGAGTATATTCCTCAGACCAATAATAAGCAAGAGTTTCTGGACGAAGAAAAAGTGAAGCTGCAACTTGACGAATATAACTAGAATCAGAAACTTTATGTGCAGGAGCATACATTTTAAGCGCGATAATCTCAGCAATATTACCGTGTGATAAATATTTATTAGGGGATGGAACAATTTTTTCTTGTGACATAAAAAAGAAAAATAAAGAATACTATAAAAATACTTTTGTTTCTTTAAAAACTAATCTTTATATTCTTTCATCTCAAACTTCTTAATATAAATTTCGCTATTTTTTACGACAAACTCATAGTCATCATCTTCTTTAAAGTTCGCTAATTTAGAAACCATTTCAGGAAGTAAAACGCGACTTCCTCTAAAATCAATTGAAGTAATAAGCGTGTCTTCTTTTTTATCAGCCTTATCAATAACCGAAAGCACTTTATCAGCTCCTTTCTTTTGAGAGCGATTCATCTTTGCTTGTGTTCTGTCAGCAAGATATTTTGCAATTTTATCAGCAATATCAATTCCTGTGTATTGAGTAATGCCTTGCAAACCAGGACTTAAATTAACTTCTAAAACCATAGGTCCTTTATGGGTCATTAAAATATCCACGCCACAAACATCTGCACCAAGCGCTTCTGCTGCCTTTACTGCAATACGCTTTGTTTCATCATCAAGCTCAATAACATCACCAGTTCCACCAGAATGAATATTTGATCGAGCTTCATTCTTCTTTGCTTTTCGTTGATAAGCAGCAGTAACTTGACCACCAATAACGAATGCACGCACATCACGCCCACCAGTTTCTAAAAACTCTTGAATAATAAACGGCTGACGAAGAGAGGAAAGCGCATCAAGAATAGATGATGCTGATGCAAAACTTTCAGCAAAAAGCACACCTTTTCCACCTGTTCCTTGAGGAAACTTCATAATAATTGGATAATTAAGTCGCTCAAGAATAGAACGTGCCGCAGTAATAGTTGATGCCAAATACGTTGTAGGCATAGGAATACCATTTCTTTGAAACTCTAGTTGTGTTAAAAGTTTATCATGAGCAAACGTAAACGCTCTATCACTAATCGGCATATAAGCAGTACCATTAATAAGAAGCGTTAATGTTTTAAGAAGATTAGCGTAACGAAACGAGCCTTTTGCAAAAATACAATCATATCTTGCTAAAGGAGTTCCTTTGTATAAAATTTCTGCTTTCTTACCACTAATACTAATTTCGATATGACGAATATTAAGTAAATCAACTTCATCAAAATATTTCTCCATTGCAACAGCCGTCCATTTACTTGACTCACTTTCTAAACTAATTAATGCTGCTTTCATTTCAGTTGCACCTTGCGGGCTTTTCTTTTTGGATTAATTAAAAAACCTTTTCGTAAAATATTGCGACCAATAAGTACGGGAAAACGCATAGTTGATCTGTCAGCAATAGTAAAATGTTCAGTAAATTTTCTTCCCGCAAGTTCAATAGTTACATCTACAAATTTTCTTGAACTACTTCCATGCGCGTTACGAATTGTTTTCTCGCCCAAAATAGGACCTAAACCTAATTCTTTAGCTAGTTTTTCATCAATTGAACTTTTTGAAGCACCAGTATCAATTCTTGCTCGAACTTGAATATGCTTACCATTCGATGTACATAATACAGGTTCTGTAAAACCAATTATATGCTGTTCATCATCAGTATCTTTTGCAGAGGTCATCTGCTGCTTTGTAAGCAAGATTCTTTTATAAATGAAGTGGTTTTTGGACCCTGTTCAAAATAGGGGAAAAGGATATTTTTCCTAGATTATACTAAAACAACGATTTTATGACAACAGTCGTTTTGTAGGGCTGCGCCTGGTTGAATCGGTTGTTGATGAATGTTACGTCAAGGTGCCAGCATATAAACAAAAACAAGAAAATTGAGCAAAAAAAACAAAAAAAAATCAAAAAACAAGAAAACAAAAAAATAAAAAATTATATGTATTTTCTAATTAGATTACGAAGAACATCCACATCATATGGTTTAGCAAGCACTTCATCATACTTGTCTTTTACTTCATATAAATAACTTAACTCACCAAATGATGCACTTATACCAAAAATAGGAACGTCTGGCTGATATTGTCTAATCTCTTCATTCGCCTTAGAACCACTCATTTTTGGCATACGCTCATCTAAGATAATTAAATCATAATGATATGATAAAACTAAATCAGTTGCTGCTTTACCATCATTAGCAAAAAAAACATCGTACTCGTCTTGTAATTGAAAACTAAAAATCATTCTAGAAAGTTCATCATCTTCTGCAATAAGAATTCTCTTTTTAGAAAAAGCATCATTCACCATGTCATCTAGTTGACCCCTATGAGGTTCTTTATTATCTGACTTCATGTTTATAAAACTTTTAGATCATCTTTAGTGACTTTTTTTTGACCTGTACTAACAGCATGTCTACATACATCTTCTAATGCTGCAAGGAATAATCGAGTGTTTTTTCCTGATTTATCAAAAACATCTTTAATAAGAGCATCAGAAATAAAATCATTATTACCATCAAGTCGACTTCTTGCTAACTCAATTGCATCTTCAGCTTTAAGTTGCTTAAGCGACATAACATGTTGGCCAATAATTTTTCTTATCTCATCAGAAAGTCGAGCTTCTTTAAACGATTTATCAACAAAAAGAACGGAAAGAAAATTACCCGACTCAAAATACTCAACAATTTGCTCACAATCAGCAGCATTAATCTTTGCAGTTTCATCAACAACAAGAATAACGTCTTTTGCTTTTTTACCAAGAAGTTTTCCTAGTCCTTTATTTGCACCTTTCAAAAGCTGTGCATAATCAAATGCCCTATCACTTCTATTTCGACTAATGTATAACACTTTTTTCTGACCAGCAAACTCATTGATTACATAACGAAGCATTGTTGTTTTACCAAGACCAAAATCACCTTCTAAAAAATACATAACAGGACTGGTTAGTTTTGTCACAAGATTATCAATTTCTTTATCATAACCAACTACTTCATCATCAAAAAATCCTGGCTTTATAATAAACGGATTATAAGCATAACCAAGTGATTCATACCATAAAGGAGCTTTCTTACTCATTTTTTTCACCTTCTTCTTGTGTGTTTTCAAACTCAGCATTACATTCCGGACAGCAGGTGTCCGTTCTTTTAACAATAGCTCCACAATTACCACAAAACATCTCATAAGCAGGACATCTGTAATACTCGCCAACTTTCATAATCTTATTTCCTTTCTCATCAACAAGCTTTTCCTCGTCAGAAATAACTTCTTCACCAAGAGCTGATGCATAATCTTCTTCATCCTCTGCATCCAATGGTTCATCAAGAATGTTTAGATGTTTATCAAGAACTTTTTCATCTTCTTCAAAACCCATTTCTTCAAAAACGCGGTGCAAGTTAATTAAAAACATGCGAGGATTTGTATTTTTTTCAAAAATTTTCTGAATAAGTTTTTGTTTGATAAGTGCATCCTCATCATCTTTGAATTCATCAAGACGCTCAAAGGCGAGTTCAATTGCTTGATCTTTTGTTAAATCATCAAGTTTAATAACTCGTCGACCAATACGATTAGCCATACTTTCACTAAAAGGCACTTTCTTAAATGACTTGCCCGCCATGACAACTGAATGCAAGTAGCCATAATCAAAATAATATTTGAGTCGTTCCGTATTCACATGAGATAGTTCATCAACATTATCGATGACAAGAATCATTTCTCTTGGTTTGCTACCAAGAAGTTTTCCTTTCATACCATTTCGTTTTCGAAGTAATTCTTCAATATTAAGATTTTTCTTAAGCTTAGCTGCATCAACATAAATAATTCTTCCTTTAAAACTTTCAATAATTTTTCGTAAGAATTTAGTTTTACCTGCACCTTTCTTTGCTTCAACAAAAATTGTTGCTCCCGAACGAACATAATACAACGCGTCATTGAGTTGTTCTTCTTGACCATATAATTTAGTCATTTCTTGGAGCGGTTTGATGAGAAACGGGTTCTCGTAATAACCAAGTCTTTTATACCATGCTTTCATTTAATAGTCACCCTTATAATAATACTTATTTGCAGTATCGCTTCTTATTTAAATATTTTGCTTCTCTTAAGTGAAAACTATGTGTTTTCCCTTGAAAATACTCTCACTTTACGCAGAATACGCACGTGATAATTCTCCCAAGAAAACACGTTTCATTTAAAAAACTTAAGGAAAATACGAGAAAAAAGACTAAAAAACTGCAAGGAGAACGTTTAGAATAACAGAAATTAAGATTTTTGGGCACTAAGTAACAAATTTGCTTGTGTGATAAGCGAAGCTCAACAGATCAAGCAAAGCTTAACACGAACAGGTTATGAAAAATCAACCTTTTTTAACCAAATAAAACAAAGAGTTGCGTGTTGCTGTATGTTCTAAAGAACTATTTACTCCGAAAAAACTTATTTTTTTGGAAAGTAGGTGTCAATCCACTTGTTGAACGCAAATTTGATATGCTCTTCTCGACCAAAGGAGTATTCATCTTCTTTCCAATCAATCTGTCGACCAACAGGCGCTAGACCATCTCGATCATACGGTGCGTGAATAAATGACTCAAAGACAGGAATTTGAAATCGCTTGTAGAAATGTTGGCGCATCAAACTCAAATTATGTTTCACATTTGAATTCTCTAATGTATCACTTTCTTTTTCAGGAAGACCACGATTAGCAACAATCTCATCAAATTGCTTTTTTATAGTTCCGTTTAATCCACATAAAATATCAGTAATATCTCTATAATCACCATGACCAATTGGAACGACAATTCCCTCAATATCAGTTTTAATTTTTGATTCTGTAAATGAAGAAATTTTTCGTGGATGAGCATAAGTAAAACAATCGTAGGCCAAGTTAACACTATATTCAGGATATTTTTCCTTCACTCGCTGCCTATGTTGCTCACGTCGATGATGATACTCTTTTCGTTCAAAATCACTTGCAGCACTAGGAAAATCTAACACATCCAATTCTACAGCCATGCTCATTGCATCTTGATATGCTGCACGATACTTCTGAAACTCTTCTTCACCGTTTTTCAAAGCATCATTGAGTAACGATACAACATCATGATGGTCGTCCATAATAATCACCTGCGCATCAGGCACGCGAGCTTGCAATATTTCTTTTAAGTATTGTTGAGGATATTCATTTCTAACAATAAAATCAGGACGTTTGAGTTCAAAGTCAATGGGTTGCGTGAAAATAAATCGTTTTGACATAAAAGACCTAATTCTAAAACATAATATAAAACTTCGTATAGAATATTTAAAGGAGAAAAGATAGAATAAAAAAATAAGTGAAGCAATTACTTCGCTTCAGCTTTTTTAGGTGATTTGAAGTCTTCAGGAACCCATTCGGCTTTCCCAAGACCATCTTGACGCATCGTAATACCAATTTTTGGATTCGTAATGTCCTTAAAAGACACTGCAACAATTCGGCCAAAGCATTTATCGCCAACCTTAATGGAACGCTTAGATTCTTTACCAGTTAAGACTTTTTCTTTACTAAACGACACAAAGTCATTCATCGTTTGGCCGATGTGAATCATACCTTCAACAGGACCTAAAGTTAAAAAGGCACCAAAGTCAGTAATGTCTTTAATCTTACCGTAAATAACTTCTTGCATCTCAGGAATGAACGTGAGAATGTCAAATGTTGCTTTATAGTACGCAGCACCATCACCCGGAATAATAATTCCATCTTCAACACCATTAAGTTTTACAACATCAATAACATAGCCAAGTTCTTTAGAAATATAACCAGAATATTTTTCTTTAATCTGCCCTACAACAGCATCCGCTAAGTCTTTTGTGAAAGCACTAGGCGGGACTCGAATGTGATCTTTTACTTTAACTTCGTAAAACATTTTCTTTTTCCTCCTCTAACAGAATTCTGCGACCTGTGAACAGCGTTCAGATTCAGGTTAACAGCCACCCTGCCAAGATATACGCGCCCAAAGACAAGAACGGGGTTGCACACCTTATGCCAGTAATGTCAAATGATTTTTTTGACGTACTGTGATTATTTTTGCCTGTTTTTTTTGCAAACGTTTCTGAAGACCTTTGTCGAGTGTTGCAACGTACGTCTTCTCATTTGCTATGCGGACAATATTATCATCCACTAAAGGCTCCTTTGAGGAACAAGCCAGGCTTTTTAAACCTTTTTGCTTGGCCATGATAAAACCAAGCTTTGCATTAAACTTATCTTTTCCCTTAGCTTTAGTCTGACCATCCATAATGTGTTGAAGCTCCCTATAGCTATTTTCCATAACGCACAGCTCGTATGATTCGGTTACTAAGCGATCAATTTCTGTGTAAATATCAATACCTTCACTACCTGGAAGCAAGAGAAAATTAGTGTCAATAATGACTTTAGCTTTTTTTGTGAAGAGTCCCATGAGAATAGAAAATAATAAGCCTTATTTATATAGTTACGCTCATGAAAAGAGAGAAGGTTTAAAAAGCCCTCAGGACTAACCAATTAAAATTGTTTACTGTTAAGCTTCGCTTGACATTCAACAACCAAAATAATCAGCGCAACGTGTTACGGAGTCTTATTGTCAACGCTGTTGACAAGGAGTAATCATTCGCAGGAATTATTTTACGCTTTGCGTAAAATCTGCTCACTTAACAAAGCTCCAAGGCAACACTAAAGCTTGAACTGATGTAATAGTAAATGAAGTGATACTTATGGCAATTAAAGAAGGAGATTTTATTAAAATCAATTATACAGGAAAAATTAACGATTCAGACAAAGCAGTATTTGACACAACAGATATCGCTGTTGCTAAACAAGAAGAAATATACAGTCCAAAAACAAAATACGGACCAGCAGTCATCGTTGTAGGTGAAGGACAGGTACTTCCTGGAATCGACAAACAACTTATTGGTAAAGAACCGGGCACATACACATTCGAGATTCCTGACGTTGACGCATTCGGCAAAAAAGATGCAAAACTTATGAAACTACTCTCTAACAAAATATTTGTAAAAGAAGGCATTCGACCACAACCAGGATTACAAGTTAATATTGATAATCAAATGGGATTTATTCGCTCAGTAAGCGGGGGAAGGGTCGTTGTAGACTTTAACCATCCACTAGCAAGCAAAGATCTTATTTATGACGTTGAAGTTATTAAAATCATTACCGATAAAAAAGAACAAACACAAGCATTCTTTGATGCTATGGGCTTGCCAGTAGATAAAATTACTGCAACAGAGAAAGAAGTGATTATCACAACAAAACAATTACTACCACCAGAATTTGCAAAACCATTAACAGAAGATATTAAACGACTCATTAAAGTTGATGCAGTTACCTTTGAAGCCACAGAAGGCAGCAATAAAAAAGAAGAAGCTAAAAAAGAAGAATAAAAATGGAACTACCCAAAAAGTATTCGTTTAAAGATATTGAAAGTAAGTGGAAAACATACTGGAAAGAAAAGAAAATAATTACTTTTTCCAAACAAGGCGATAATGTATATTCAGCAGATACACCGCCACCATACGTCAGCGGTAAAATGCACATGGGCCACGCCATATCTTATTCACAAGGAGATTTTATCATGCGATTTAAACGGATGAAAGGGTTTAATGTATTCTTTCCATTTGGAACCGATGATAATGGTCTACCAACAGAGCGATACATTGAGAAATTAAAAAAATTAGATTCTAAAAAGATGGCTCGGGAAGACTTCGTAAAAGTTTGTAGTGAAACAGTAAAAGAAATTTTACCAGAACTCGTACAACCATGGATTGACTTAGGAATCAGTGCAGACTTTGAAAACGCCTACTCCACTATTGATGACACCAGCATTAAAACATCACAATTATCATTTATTGATTTACATGAAAAAGAATTAGTGTATCGAACATCATCACCAACAGTATGGTGTACGAAATGTCAAACAGCAATAGCACAAGCAGAGTTTGAAAATATAGAAAAAAATTCCCATTTTCATGATATCGCCTTTCATGATGAAGAAGGCAACGAATTAATTATTGCAACCACACGACCAGAACTCATTCCTGCATGCGTTGGTATTTTTGCACATCCTGAAGATAAGCGATATACACATCTAAAAGGAAAAAATGCAGTTGTTCCAATTCTTGACTATAAGGTTCCTATTAAATTTGATGAAAGCGTAGCACTTGACAAAGGAACGGGTCTGATGATGGTCTGTACGTTTGGTGACAAAGAAGATGTTGAGAAATGGCATAAATACAAACTTGATTTACGAGTCATTCTTGATGAAAAAGGAATGCTTAATGAACTTGCAGGACCATACAAAAACCTCAAAATTTTAGATGCTCGAAAACAAATCGTTATAGATTTAGAAGAAAAAGGATTCTTAAAATCCAGTAAACAAATCAGCCACAATACAAACGTGCACGAACGATGCGGTACAGAAATTGAATTCCTCAAAACTTCACAATGGTTCATTAACGTTATGGATCATAAAGAAAAACTCATTAAAGCTGGTGATGACATTAATTGGTATCCAACACATATGAAAACACGATACACTCATTGGGTTGAAAACCTCAATTGGGACTGGTGTATTTCCAGGCAACGACATTTCGGCGTTCCATTCCCTGTCTGGTATGAAAAAGATACAGGCAAACCAATTATAGCGCGTAAAGAAGATCTTCCCATTTATCCCATGACACATAAACCAGCATGGTACGCTCAAGAAACAGGAAAAAGTAACGATAACTTAATTGCTGAAATGGATGTTATGGATACCTGGGCAACAAGCAGCGTGAGCCCACAAATTGCGCTCAAATGGCCAGATCTATCTGAAACAGAATTCAAAAAAGTTTTTCCTATGACACTTCGCATGCAAGCACATGATATTATTCGAACATGGACATTTTACACCATCGTTAAAGGATTGTATAACAATAACACAATTCCTTGGAAAAATATCATGGTCTCAGGATTTGTCCTTGATAAACACGGCAAGAAAATGAGTAAAAGCAAAGGCAACACTATTGACCCAGTAAAAATTATCGATCTATACGGTTCAGATACTGTTCGGTATGCAGCATCAGTTGTAAAACTTGGTGAAGATCAACCATTCCACGATAAATATCTAGAAACAGGGAAAAAATTTGTTACAAAAATCTTTAACGCTGCAAAATTTGCACACATGCATCTTGAAGATTACGATGGTAAAGCATTACATGTTTCTAAAATATCATCAATCGATAAATGGCTTGTTTCAAAATTAAATACAACAATTCATGAAGCAGACAAAGCATTAGATACATACGAATATGCAAAAGCAAGAACTATCATCGAACGATTTTTCTGGGATGACCTCTGCGATAATTATTTAGAAATTGTTAAAGATAGATTATACAAACCAGAACTTCATGGCGACGATGCGCGATATGCTGGGCAAATGACCTTGTATCATGTCCTGCTTAATACACTTAAGTTACTTGCACCCTATGTTCCATACATTACAGAAGAAGTTTTCTCCTGGAAATTTGCAAACGACCTTAACGTGAAAAGTATTCATACAGAAAGTTGGCCAACATTTAGTGAAGAGTTAGTGTTTGCTGATGAAGAGGCCGCAGGCGAAGTTGCAAAACAAATAATTTCATTTGGAAGGCAAGAAAAAAATGCTGCCGGAGTTAGTCAAAAACATCAATTCACTTCAGCAAATTATTTTGGAAATAAAAATTTACTTGAATTAGTTAAAAATGATTTAGATATGACATTAAGTGCTGGACAAATTGAAACAAGTACAATCACCGATTCTGAAGAAGTTAAGTTTGAAGGAACACTAGCACCAAAAGAAGAAAAAAAAGAGTAAGAAGAAAAAATTAATTCTTGTCAACAACAACGAAGAACTATTACTTGCAATACAAGCAAAAAAAAAAAAACATCATCAAACGTGGAGATTTTGTAAACTTAACAGTTCAAAAAAATACGTTTGACTTAAGAATACTTCAAGGCCGTAGCTGTTGACGTTGCTCTTTAGTCCTCGATTTCTACATCAGCCATCATTTGCTGCACACGCATACTAATTGGTTGTGAAGCTGTTCGCATAGAAGTTTGTTTTTCATTAGCAACAATGGTCTTAACAACTTCCCCATAATCTTCAGCACCACGACTTTTTGGCGCGTACGTAAAAATTGATTTTCCACTTGCAGGCGCTTCAGCAAGCTTTGAATTCACCCGAACAGGATTAGTTACTTTTTGTCCATAATCTTCCATTAACTTTGCAAGCATGTTGCGGTTCGTTCGATTACGTCTATCATGCAACGTTGGCACAATATGGGAAATCTTTAAATCATGATTAAAATGATTATTAAGTTCTTTAATCGCTTCAACCATATACGTTAAACCAGTTAAAGAAAGATACGTCGTTGATACTGGAATAAGTGCTTCATCACTAAAAAGCAATGCGTTCTGATTAAGCATACCTAAGGATGGTGCGCAGTCAAAAATAAGATAATCATAATCCTGCACATCAGCAAACTTTTTAGAAATCACTTGAGAAGGATTGGTTTGCTTTGCTAAATGCACATCAATTTTGGTTAATGATTCATCACTATGAATAATATCTAAATTCTTTCCAAGAGCAGTCGTACAATCAACATGAGAACAAGTTCCCATTAAAAAATCATACAAATTTAAACGTTTACTTGCTGTGAGCGAATGCGCAACATTACCTTGCGGATCTAAGTCAACAAGCAACACTCGTTTTTCTTGACGAGCAAGACCTGCTGCAATACTTACTGCCGTGGTCGTTTTTGCAACACCACCCTTTTGATTAATAACACATATTTTCCTCATATAAACACCTTTCACCATGCAAAACAGGTTAGATGTGTGTGGGAAAGTGTATACTAATATATAAATATTTTTATTATTTGGTTGATGGACTCGCCTAAGTAAAACAAAAACACACATATTGTTCACAGAAAAAATAACAAAACAAGATGAAAACTTAAGTAACCGGATTAGAACCAAGATCAGCAACATCAACAACTTCAGCAAAGACTACTCCCGAAATATTATGAGAAACACTACCTCCAACGCGATTAAATTCAAGCAGTACCGGAATACGCGTTTTATCACCAACACCTAGGGGTTTAGTATCTGCAATTGCTAATTCAACGCGTTTAATTTCACCGCGATTAATAACTAAAGAACCCGTATGTAAACTAATAACACCATCAATATCGCTTGCATTAGTTATTTGAATATCTTCTTCAAAATTATTTCTTACACGCAAAACAACATAACCACTTAAACCAGAATCCTCTTGATTTACAATCAAATGATCAACACATTTAATTTGCTCACCAAATTCACATGTATCAGGAACATAACGTTGCGGATTTAAGAGGCCAAAATAACTTAAAACACCAATTGCCACAAGAATAACTAAAAAACCCCAACCATAGGTAATAAGATATTCTAATGCAGCTTGACCCTTCCTAGAACGTTTCACTAATGCTCGCCTCTTCACAAAGGATTTTGAGAGGTT